>JAFDXS010000494.1 GCA_018267795.1 Bacteroidota bacterium
GGTAATAAGTTCTACTCTGGTGGCTCAACAGGTTCAAGATTGCTTTCCGGCAATACTATTGAAGCAACTGAATTAGAAAAAGAAATAGCGCTGTTTCACAAGGCTGAGGCAGCGCTATTGTTTAATTCAGGCTACGATGCCAATATAGGACTGCTTAACTGCATCAGCAATCGTCATACCACTATATTATACGATGAGCTTTGTCATGCCAGCATTATTGATGGCATTCAGCTTAGCCAGGCCTCAAAGTGCTATAAGTTTCAGCACAATGACTTGCAGGACCTTGAAGAAAAATTAAGTCGCACAGACAGAGAGCAGCCAACCATTATAATCGTAGAATCCGTTTACTCAATGGATGGCGACATAGCTCCGCTGAAAGAGATGTGCAATCTTACAGAAAGATATAATGCACATCTTATTGTAGATGAGGCACACGCTACGGGTATATTTGGCACACATGGCGAAGGCCTGGTATGCAGCCTCAGCCTACAGGAGAAAGTTTTTGCACGCGTACATACTTTTGGGAAAGCGCTAGGCTGTCATGGAGCAGCAGTTGTGGGCTCACAATTGCTCATAGATTATCTTATCAATTTTGCGCGCTCATTTATTTATACTACTGCATTACCTATGCACGCTATAAAAACTATTAGCGCTGCTTACAGGTATCTACAAAACCCGGACTTTTCGAATACGCAACTGCACGAATTAATCAACTATTTCCGCTCATACATACAGCAATCCGGAGATAAGCGATGGAAAGATAGCACAAGTACGATACAAGCAATAGTTATAGGCAGTAATGAAAAAACTATTGCTGCTGCCAACGCATTGCAGCAGGCCGGCTTACAGATAAATCCCATCTTACACCCTACTGTACCCTTAGGTATGGAGCGCTTGCGTGTATGCCTCCATTCATTTAATACAAAAGCAGAGATCGACAAATTGATGGACGTATTAAACCACAGTATATGAACAATGTAATTGCTATTGCAGGCATACATACTAACATAGGAAAAACAATTGCTTCTGCCGTTTTAGCGGAAGCACTTCAGGCCGACTATTGGAAACCGGTACAGGCTGGCGACCTTGATAATCGCGACTCACTTGTAGTGCAGCGACTGTTATCTAACAATAAAAGCCAGGTACACAAAGAAGCGGTAATGCTATCGCAACCAATGTCGCCCCATGCGGCAGCTGCAATAGATGGTATTGATATAGATCATACAAAGTTCCATCTGCCTTTTACAGACAACACATTGCTTTTGGAAACTGCAGGAGGCATTCTGTCTCCTTTAAGCAATACATTCACCATGGCAGACCTTATACAATTCCTTAAGCTGCCTGCAATACTCGTTACCCAAAACTATCTTGGCAGCATTAATCATACGCTTTTAACTATAGAAGTACTTAGAAACAGGAATATACCCGTTATAGGCGTAATAGTAAATGGCGAAAGCAACAAATCATCCGAGGCCTACATAGAGCAATATGGCAAGATGCCTATTATAGCACGCATTCCACGTTTCGACATACTTAATAAAGAAGCAGTGAAAGAATGTGCAGAAAACATTAAAGGATCACTTGTACAACACATGGAATATGTCCAATATTAAAGCCCGCGATAAAGAGGTAATATGGCACCCTTATACAGCTATGAAGCTTTCTCCGGAAGCTATAGGTATAGTAAAAGGGGAAGGGATTTTCCTGGTAGATGAGGCAGGCAATAAATATATAGATGCCATAGCGTCATGGTGGGTGAACCTTCATGGACATTCACATCCTTACATAGCAAAAAAGATAAGCGAGCAGCTGCTAACTTTGGAGCATTGCATATTTGCAGGCTTCACTCATGAACCTGCGGTAGCCCTGGCAGAAAGACTTTTAGCTATATTGCCCGGTAGCCAAAAGAAAATATTCTATTCTGACAATGGCTCTACAGCAGTAGAGGTTGCTATAAAAATGTCTTTGCAATACTGGGAGAATAAAGGCGCCCCAAAGAAACGCATCGTCGCCTTAGCAGATGCCTACCATGGTGATACATTTGGTGCAATGTCCGTAAGCGGGAGAAGTATTTTTACTAAAGCGTTTAATGGCTTCTTGTTCGATGTAGATTTTATCTCTTTTCCTTCAAAAGAAAATGCAGCCAAAAGCCTGCAGGAGTTGGAAGCAATTTTAAAGAAAGGAGATGTTGCCGCATTCATAGTAGAGCCATTAATTCAAGGCACCGCAGGTATGCGCATGTACAGTGCCAAAGTTTTAGAGCAGTACTTTAAACTCTGCAAACAATATAACGCACTAATTATTGCAGATGAAGTAATGACGGGTTTTGGCCGCACTAATACATTATTTTCCTGCGACCAGGTAAGTACCGCGCCCGATATGATCTGCTTATCAAAAGGCCTAACAGGCGGCACCATGCCTATGGGTATTACCAGTTGCGCACAACACATATTCGATGCTTTTTATGATGACGACCGGATGAAGACGTTATATCATGGTCATTCATATACAGCCAATCCCATTGCCTG
>JAFDXS010000495.1 GCA_018267795.1 Bacteroidota bacterium
GCGACGGTGCGCTATTATCACATTTGGCTTCTTGTCTGCGCCATTGCGTGGCTCAGCAGTAGGGCGCGTAACACTTGGTTTTACAGGCGCTACAGAACCTTTAGTTGTAGTTATTATCCTGGTAGGCCCTGCCTTTACAGTATGTTTCTTTGCACTTTTCACAGGCACTTTTACTTCCGGCTTCTTAGGTTCCGGCTTTGCCGCTACTGGTGCTGCTGGTTTCTTTTCAGGTGCAGGAGCAGCTTTTTGTGCCACCGGTGCAGCCTTTTTTGCTACTGGTGCTGCTTTCTTAGCAGGCGCTTCCTTCTTTGCAGGTGCAGCCTTTTTAGCTACAACTGCAGGTTTTGTTGGTGTACTACTTTTCTTCGAGGCTGGAGTTACAGTCTTAGCCGGCGCAGCCTTTTTGGCCGGTACAGCTTTTTTAGCAGGTACAGTCTTACTATTGTTTTTAGTCACAGTCTTCTTATTGTTATTGCTTTTAGCTACCTTCTTTGCAGGTACAGCCTTTTTGACAGTTTTTGCTTTGGGTGCAGGCGCGGCCTTTTTCACCGGCGCAGCTTTTTTCGCACTCTTCACAGGCGCTGCTTTGGCTTTCTTTGCAGGGGCAGCCTTAGCTTTTGTTACGGAATTTGATTTGACAAATTTCTTATTAGACACGGCTTTTTTGGCCGGCGCAGCCTTCTTCGCAACAGGTTTTGAAGCTTTTACATTTTTTACGGGCTTAGCAGCCGGTTTCTTTTTTGTAGCCATGACCTTTAAGAATTTTTAGATATTAACACTTTTAGAGTTTTCTCATTCACTTCTATTTCTGTACCAGACATTATCGAAGGAACAATTTTTATACTATCTGCCAAAATTTCGGCGCAAATATAATCACTAAAATTTATAATTGCAGATTTTAATGGTTCATACTCTTCCATCTCCACCACTATTCTATCGGTCAATTCCAGTCCACTTTCCTTACGTATCTTTTGTATACGGTTCACCAGTTCTCTTGCATTTCCTTCGTCCTGCAGTTCGGGTGTCACAGTTATGTCCAGTGCCACGGTCAGGTTATCTTTATTAGCCACGCTCCAGCCCGGGATATCCTCTGCTATTATATCCACATCACCTATTGTTATTATTACCGGCTCATCTTTCACCAACAATGTATAACTTTTTTCTTTTTCCAGTGTGCTGATATCATGCTGCTCCATTTTGCCTATTTCGGCAGCTACATCCTTCATTTTTGCACCCATACGGGCACCCAAAGTCTTGAAGTTCGGCTTTAGCTTCTTCTTTATAAATCCTTCTGTTTCAGTCAGATACTCTATCGACTTTACATTCACCTCGCTTTTTATCAGTTCCTCTATTTTATGTATCTGCTCCTGCATGTGTTTATCCAGTACAGGTATCAGTATCTTCTGCAGCGGCTGTCTTACCCTTAGGTTCACCTTCTTGCGTATAGACAATACCAGCGATGATATGTCCTGCGCCAGCATCATCCTTTCCTCCAGGTCTTTATTTATCTTCAGCTCATCCACTATTGGGAAGTATGCCAGGTGCACTGAAGTTGCTTTGTCCCTCTTGGTCACCCCATTCAGGTTGCTATATAGCCAATCTGCAAAGAAAGGCGCTATAGGTGCCATCAGTAACGCTATGGTTTCCAGGCACTCATACAATGTCTGGTAAGCTGCGATCTTGTCCTGTTCATACTCACCTTTCCAGAATCGGCGACGGCACAAACGCACATACCAGTTGCTCAATTGCTCATCCAGGAAGTATTCTATGGCTCGGCCGGCCTGTGTAGGCTCATACTCGTCCATCAGGTTATTTACATTCATCACCAGCGATTGCAGCGCAGACAGTATCCACCTATCTATTTCCGGGCGCTTGTTCAGTGGTATAGGCGCTTCCTTAAAGGTAAATCCATCCACATTTGCATACAGCGCAAAGAACTGGTAAGTATTATATAAGGTTCCAAAATACTTCCGTTGAACCTCTTTAATTCCTTCTAAATCAAAGCGTAAGCTGTCCCATGGCGCTGCATTGGTTATCAGGTACCAGCGGGTAGCATCGGCACTGTATTTCTCCAGCGTTTCAAACGGATCTACCACATTGCCTATACGCTTACTCATCTTATTCCCGTTCTTATCCAGCACCAGCCCATTGCTCACCACGGTCTTATAAGCCACCGAGTCAAACAGCATTACCCCCAGCGCATGCAGCGTGTAGAACCATCCTCTCGTCTGGTCCACCCCCTCTGCTATAAAGTCAGCAGGGAAATTATTCTTCAGATCTTTCTTCGAATGTGCTTCAAACGGGTAGTGCAGCTGCGCGTATGGCATCGCCCCGCTGTCAAACCACACATCTATCAGGTCCGGCTCGCGCATCATGGGCTTGCCATGCTCGCTCACCAGCACTATCTGGTCCACGTAAGGTTTATGCAGGTCCAGGCTGTCTTTATTTACAAACTGGTTTAGCCCCAGCACCTTATCAGCTTTCTTTACCTCTTCTGTCAGTTCTTCTATGCTGCCTATGCACTTGGT
>JAFDXS010000496.1 GCA_018267795.1 Bacteroidota bacterium
GATAGTAGTTGTTTTGCCAACGCCATTAACACCTACTACCAGTATTACATAGGGCTTTTTGCCTGCAGGAATATCAAAGGTTTCAAACTCATTGGAGGGGGCTTCAGTTAGGATGCTCATTATCTCTTCCTGCAGTATGCGATTAAGCTCTGAAGTGCCCAGATACTTATCCTTAGATACACGGGCTTCTATGCGGTTAATTATTGCGACGGTAGTATCTATGCCTACATCTGCACCTACCAAGGCTTCCTCCACCTGATCGAGTACTTCTTCATCCACTTTGTCTCTACCGGCTATAGCTTTGGTAAGTTTTGAGAAGAAACCTTCTTTGGTTTTTTTCAATCCCTCATCAAGTGCTTCTTTCTGTTCCTGCTGCTCTTTGTTGCGTTTGAATAACTTGTCGAATAAACCCATATATTATAGTAAAAGGGATGTAAATGAACATCTGATGTGCAAAAATAAAGCTTTGACCCTATATGTGTGTTAGCTATTATTGATAGAGGTATCATTAATGGAGTGAAGCAAACCTCTATAAAAGTGAAGAGCTGAATTGTGATTCAGCTCTTCTTATAATTTGATGCTAATTATTTACCTAGCTTGCTTTTCAGATTTTGATCGAGGGCATCGAGAAACTCTTCTGTGTAGAGATAGTCTTTGCCATGACTAACCTTGTTGCCGTGAATACATACGGCCAGGTCCTTTGTCATTTTTCCACTTTCTACAGTTTCGATACACACTTGTTCCAGAGCATGACAGAAATCGATCAACTCCTGGTTGTTATCCAGCTTGCCGCGGAAGGCCAGGCCGCGTGTCCATGCGAAGATGGAAGCTATGGGATTAGTAGAAGTTGGGTTGCCCTTCTGGTACTCGCGATAGTGACGCGTAACAGTACCATGTGCTGCTTCTGCTTCCATAGTATTCCCATCAGGGGTGATCAATACAGATGTCATGAGGCCCAGAGAGCCAAAGCCTTGCGCTACGGTATCGCTTTGTACATCGCCATCGTAATTCTTACAAGCCCATACAAAGTTGCCATGCCATTTTAAAGCACTTGCTACCATGTCGTCTATAAGGCGGTGCTCGTAAGTAAGGTTAGTCTTCTGGAATTCTGCTTTGAATTCATTTTGGTACACTTCTTCAAATATGTCTTTGAAGCGACCATCGTATTTCTTTAGGATAGTATTCTTAGAAGAGAAGTATAATGGCCATTGTTTTTGCAGTGCCATGTTGAAACATGCACGTGCAAAACCACGGATAGACTCATCCGTATTGTACATAGCAAGAGCTACACCGTCGCCTTTAAATGCATACACTTCATGCTCGATGGTGTTACCATCTTCGCCTTCAAACTTTATGGTGAGTTTGCCTTTGCCTTTAACTACGAAATCGGTAGCGCGGTACTGATCGCCGAATGCGTGACGACCTATGCAGATAGGTGCTGTCCAGTTAGGTACCAGGCGTGGGATATTGTTAATAACAATTGGCTCGCGGAAAACGGTGCCATCCAGGATATTGCGGATAGTGCCATTGGGGCTCTTCCACATTTGTTTCAGTTTGAACTCTTCCACACGGGCTTCGTCCGGAGTGATAGTAGCACATTTGATACCTACGCCATATTGCTTGATAGCGTTAGCTGCATCTACAGTAACCTGGTCGTTAGTCTGGTCGCGGTACTCTACGCCAAGATCATAGTATTTAATATCAAGATCGAGGTAAGGCAGTATCAGCTTGTCTTTTATATATTTCCAGATGATGCGTGTCATTTCATCGCCATCCAGCTCCACAACGGGGTTTGCTACTTTTATCTTAGCCATGGAAATTTGTGTGTTTTAGTTTAACAGGCCGCAAATTAATAAAAGTAGCCCAAACACTTAATGTGGCTTTAATAAGAATGTGACATTTTGCGAGGAAAAAGTATAATGGGACATTCCTTTGCGAGGAATGCGCTGAAATTGTTGCTGCTATTGAGTTATTAGTTTTTTATGAAAAGTAACATTGATGGGCAGAACCGGACAAAAATGTCCCAAAATGTCGCATTTGAAAAAGTATAAAGTAAAAAGTAGATAGAAAATGATGCATGGGTTTACAGTATTTCAAAGAACTCATATGCCGTTTAGCCTTGATTAGACTAATTGCATATTTTCAGGAGATGCCTCACTTGCGTTCGACATGACGGCCTTGATGAGACCAATCCTGATTAGCAAGATAGTATGATTAATATGCGGGTTCCAAATTTAGATATCCACAAAGAGTCATAAAACAAGAACGGAGACTTTTAAAAACTGTGAAGTTTTAAAAGTCTCCGATGGAAAATAGATCCTTTATATTACACTTAGTTGTTTTTAAATACGGTAAGTGTGAGGCCAGAGGTGCCTGAGCCGCTTAGTGTGCCGGTAAGGACAACTGTATATATTTTGCCTGCGTCAATTTGCTGGGCTACGCTTACTACTGTGCTGATATTGGCCGGGTCGCCGGCTTTTATGGTATATGAGCCAGGGGTGACACTTGTAAAGGAAGAAGAAGATT
>JAFDXS010000497.1 GCA_018267795.1 Bacteroidota bacterium
CTAATAAACTAAATGCAGGTGTGCTGACAGTTACATCAGGATTTTCAATAAGAGTAGATTCTCTATAGTCAAAGGAAAACTGATTGAAATTTGATAAACCTATTGATGATGCCTGTAGTATGCAATCATCTGTATAGGCATTACATTGCGATTCTTTCCCTACTCCATTTGTACGAATAAATTTCATTGATAAATGACCTGAAGGGCCCGGAAAAATATTTGCTACGGGTGCGATCATAGCGATATCACTTGTATTAACATCGACAGTTGAAAAATTATATAGCCTTGTTACATTTTCAAGTGCAGAATTTGTTCGTCCAGTATAGTAATCAGCTCCCGGGCTAAACGCAAGGGTGCCCAAATTGCTCATTTCTATGTTATGTGAGTTTGTAACACCCGAAAATGTACCTGCAGCGCCCAAACCGTAACCTGTAACAGTATAATTACCAATAAAGGGATCGACATTTGTATAGCTGGGATTTAACCAAGAAGTACTTTTTTCACAATAAAAATGAGCTTGCTGCCCAACAACTGTTATTGGCTGAGTTGTAAATTGGCCGCGTTGATCAGTGTAAAATTGAGTTGCCCAATTATCAGCAACATCTCCGAGTGCAGAAAAGTTATTTCCTGTAGGCCCTTGCATAGTTGGCAGATCTACATTTGCAACACCCCAGCCTTTGGGGGTCTTATCATAAAATCTATTAGCCAAGATAAAAACCTCCCCAACAGCATTAGCAACAATATCTTTTCCAAAATAGCCTTCGGGGATTGTTGTAGATGTACCATCAGGGTTAATAACAATAATACTAGTGAATGGGTAAAACAATACATTTTGACTTACCGGTAGCCATGGGATGCTAAAATCATTGGGGTTAAATGACAGAGACAGAATACCACTAGTGGTCGAATAATAATTAGTGATAGGACTGGTATATGATATAGCATTTGCCGCGCCTGTAACCAACAAGGTATGAGTATTTGGATCTACGTGCATGGCTAATGGCATATCGAAATCCAGATTATTGGCCGGCGGGGTATCCCAGAAAGTCATCCTTATCCCCCCTGCATAAATTCTGGCCAGCATTCCCCATTTGTCAGAATGTGTAGCATCCGGCTCATTAGGAAATTGTGTTCCGTCGGCGGCATAACCACAAACAAAAAATTGATGATTGTAATAGGTTGTTGCGGTAGCATAATAATTTTTGTGAGAAACATTTGTATGATTGGCATCATTACCTATATGCCGATCGTATGTAGCTGTACGATTTCCATTAATATCCACGTGATACAGCCATATAAAATCTTGTTCAGCTCCAGGTGTTTTATCATTTACCTGCAGTGTAATGTAAAAGCCTCCATTATCCGGGTCTTCTGTCAGGTCTACAACACGGTAAGATTCATCATGATTACCAGGATTACCCACGTTTATATAATGAACCTTTGTTGATAGTATATTGCCGCTGGCATCTAAATGTAAAAATTGAATACCATGCAGCGTGCCTGCTGACGGAGATATTGTCGCATCGAAGACAGTACCGACAGCTACAAAGCCTGTAGTTCCAGCAGGCTGCTTTATTACAAACCCTCGCTGATTATAAATCGAACCCCATTGATAGGTAGTAACAGTACCGTAAGAATTTAGATTGGCAGAAAGCAGAACTGCACATAGAAATGTTTTCAAACATACACCCCGTATGTTTTTTCTCAGTGGTAACTTGTTCATATTAAAGTGATTAAGGTTAAAAAAATAGACGTATTTCGGTTTGAGATTAGGTCGTCAGTATTATCGATGGTCCACCTGATAAGGCAATAATCCGGGTGGATAATGTGTTTACGAATGCAGTACACCAATCAGCACTACTGACAATGCATCTTTCTTTTCATAGTTTGGCTTTAGAGTTAACAATAAATTGCAGTGACAGGGGGCTTCCAGCAGAGAAATCCGGAAAGTCAGACCTGCCTTTGATGCTATTGCAATCAGGGCCCTGATTGCAATAGCAATATACAGGGCAAATACATTGCCGGGTATAACTATTTAATGAACGAGGCTTTTTTCCTATAAACGATAATTCCCTGCTATTAGCGATTGAGCGGGTTGCAAAAAATCGGCAGGCAATGATGACGCTATAGAATGCTGAAACTTTGAGTATATTTTAATTTGCACAAGGGTACCTGTAGTATCATTATCGCTAATATTCTCAATATGCAGCAGATAATCTACTTTGTAGAATGCAGAGATTCTTTCTAATCTTTTTCTAACAAAGCTGATGCCAAGCGAGGTTTTATCAGATGTGTGGGCAGATTGCTGATAACCATAACCATCGTCAGTAATAGTAATAAGCAAATAACGATTTTCACGTAGTTTCAATGTCACATTTATATGCAATTCTACGAGTCCTTTCTTTTTGCCGTGCACAACAGAATTTTCGATAAATGTTTGAATAAGCAGCGGCGGTATAAAAATATTATCAGAAGAAAAGTCTCTATTTATTTCTAATGAAATTAAGTTGCGAAATCT
>JAFDXS010000498.1 GCA_018267795.1 Bacteroidota bacterium
GGTAAATTATTTATTGGCAAAACAAGAATCGCTAAACGCAGCCAGCAGTTGGAGGCTGCTATAGATAAAACGCTGTATGAAGACAGGGCTGAACTCGAGCAAACCCGCGAATTGCTGGAAATGCAGCTCCAAAAAGTAAATCAGCAGCTTGAAAAGCTTTCTTCATGATCGGTCTGCCGGAGACTATGCATGCTATGGTACTGGAGCGGCAGGGACAGCCGCTTGTATATAAAGAATTGCCTGTTCCCCTGCCATCTTCCGCACAGGTGCTCATAGAGGTCATCGCCTGTGGTGTATGCCGCACCGATTTACATATCATAGATGCTGAATTGCCCCATCCTAAGCTGCCTTTAATACCTGGGCACGAAATAATAGGAAGGGTAGTAATGACCGGCACCGGCATAACCCGTTTTAAAAATGATGACCTGGTAGGTGTAGCTTGGTTAGCTTACGCCTGCGGTCAATGCAAATATTGCCTGCAGGGTCATGAAAATCTTTGCAGCAATACCGGTTTTACCGGCTACACGGTAGATGGTGGCTATGCCGAATATACCTTGGCGCATGAGGCGTTTTGCTTTCCGCTGTCGCGGGAGTTTTATAATCCGGCAAAGGCGCCATTGCTTTGTGCTGGTATCATTGGTTATCGATCCTATAGTATGCTGCCTGTTGCTGCATGGCGCATAGGTATATATGGTTTTGGCGCCGCAGCGCATATACTTACGCAAATAGCTGTGGCGCAAGGCAAGGAGATATATGCATTTACCAGGGCTGGGGATACTGACGCACAACAGTTTGCTTTACGCGTCGGCGCCACATGGGCAGGCAACTCGTCTGATGTGCCGCCGCAGAAGCTGGATGCCGCCATTATTTTTGCTCCCGCCGGCGAATTAATACCTAAAGCATTGGCTGATACTGATAAGGCCGGGGTAGTTGTTTGCGGTGGCATACACATGAGTCCTATTCCCTCGTTTCCTTATAACTTACTATGGGAAGAGCGTGTCCTGCGCTCTGTAGCAAATGTTACCCGTCAGGATATTAAGTCTTTTCTGGATGCTATAACACAGGTCCCTGTTACAACAGATGTTACATTCTTTTCTTTAAAACAGGCTAATGAAGCGCTCACAGCTTTAAAAAATGGCACAGTTTATGGAGCTATAGTATTACTAATGAATAGTTAATCAGAGGAAAACCACGCTGGGGCAATGTGTAGCTTGTTATTTTTACACATTGTGTTAATAAAAAAAATTACATGAAATCACACTTTATGTAGTTTTATTGTTAAGTTTTCCTTATTAATTCATTAACTTTAAATGGTTGAAAGCCAGATTGTTGAGATGAAAGTTAAAGAGAGTTATAGCATTCTTGATTCCATTAGGTTGCCGCACGGTTTATACATCGCATCCCCATCTGATCACTATTCTGCTGTATGGATAAGGGACACACTTTATATCAGCCTTCCATACCTTAATAAGCGCTGCAATACATACGAAAGGGCTCTGCACCGTTTGCTGGATCTACTGATAGAATACGAATGGAAAATTGATATTCATACTACCAAAAAACCGCATGAAGCATGGGAATACATACATGCAAAATATGATGCTGATAACGTGCGCGAATTGCTGGAACCCTGGGGCCATGCACAGCATGATGCGGTAGGCATGTTGCTATGGGCTATTGGCGAGGGCGAACGCCAGGGCAAAAGAATTTTACGCAATACAAGAGATAGAATAATAGTTCAAAAGCTGGTGTACTACCTGCACACTTGCGAATACTGGCACGACATAGACAATGGAATGTGGGAAGAAGGCCGTGAGATACACGCAAGCTCCGTGGGCGCATGTATATCTGGCCTCAGGTCTGTAAGCTATCTTGTAGACGTGCCTGAGTATATGATAAACAATGGCCTGGCTGCTCTCGAACGCCTGGGTTTAAATGAAACCCCCGACAGGAGCGAAGACATGGCGCAGCTAAGCCTCATATATCCGCATAGGGTTTACTCAAGGGAAAATGCAATAATGGTATTGGGCCAGGTAGAGCAGCGCTTACTAAGAAAGAATGGCGTTGTTCGCTATTTAGGCGATAGCTACTACAGCACGCTCGAAAGCACTGGTCGTCATCATCCATCATCATATTATGCCGGTACAGAAGCAGAGTGGTGTCTGGGCTTGCCTTGGTTGGCAATATGCCACATGGAGTTAGGTAACTATGATAAAGCACTGCACTATATAGAAAGAACAGAGAAAGTTATGCTTGCCGATGGCAGCCTGCCCGAACTCTATTTCGCAAATACCAATGTACCAAATCCTAACACTCCGCTCGGCTGGGCTAATGCACTATACGTCGTAGCCTGGGAAAGAATGAGCCGTAAAATAAACGCCTGATTTCTTTTTCAGTATCTCATATGGCTCGCAGCCATGTAGGTTCTTCGACATAATCTTTTCAGCACAAAGCACAGTCTCCCTTTCAGGGACGGAGGGGGCAATATAAGGGCTCGCTATAAG
>JAFDXS010000499.1 GCA_018267795.1 Bacteroidota bacterium
TTTGTCTACTAAAGGATTTGTTATTGTACATAGCGAGCTAGCTTTTCCAGCGAAGAAATAATGTCTGCTTTATTTATTCCAGCATCCTTTTCATTAAAGGCATGTTAGTGGGTAGTTACTCTTATGCAGGGTTATTGCATTTTACGGATGAGTGTAATTGATTTATCTTTATCTATGTCCATACTTCTACGAAAGGGAAAAAGAAATTGATAAGTATTTAATTTACATTATTGCAGTTTTTGTTATTTTTTGAATAGAACTTAATATGTCACATCATGATTATAACACAAGCATATCTGCAGACCTGGGCCGAAGCCAGAACAAGGTTCTCCAATCTATTGCCTTCCATAAAGGAAGAAGACCTGGTTAAAAAGTTGATTAATACTAAAAACACTGCTGGGTTTCTAATCAGGCATATTGCAGATGTTGAATTATTATTTACCAAAAATGTATTTGGCGAAACTGAACTAAAAGTGCAGGCCAAAACAGTAATTGCGCAACATGATACAGGCGAATGGACCAACCTTCAGGTATTGTTAGATTACCAGCAATCTGCTTTTAATAGTTTGAAAGCAATTATTGAGAAACAGACAGATGAAGATTGGCAGCAGACAATAACCACTAAAGAATTTGGTACAAAGACTAAATCAGAAGCTATTGGCAGAATCATTTCGCATACCGCTTATCATGCCGGGCAATTATCCCTGACATTAAAATATGGCATGTGAAACGGACAGTCGTTTATGTCTGGTTGTAAATTTGTAATACTTCCCAGCCCTATCAATAACTTGAGCTACAAATATTTCAATTATTTACGGGTAATAAGTGATACACATCAAATAAAATAATGACCTAGGTCATTTCAATTCAAATGCTTTATGGTGAATTTTGATCATGCGGAGCGTCAATGCAAATTGATTATGATTAATAACTAAAAGCAGTAATTGGATTGCCATATATTTAAAATCGTTGAAAAGCAATACTTCGAGCCTTTCGTATATTTGCAGCGTTGAAAAATATCATTGCCATATTATTTTTGAGTATTTATGTACTTTATGCAACTGAGGCTCATCAGTTGCTTAAGTTGCCTTATGTTTTTCAGCACTTTACGGCTCATCAGCAAGAGAACAGCAATATCACTTTCCTGGAGTTTTTAGCAATGCATTATATGCATGGTAGTCCTAAAGATAAAGACTATAAGGACGACATGAAGCTTCCATTCAAATCGGGTGATAATTGCTTCACGTCATTATTCCCAGCGTTTTTCCCAGCTACGAATACTGTTTTCAAGACAAAGCCAATAGGGCTTGTCAAGCATAAAATAGGTATATACGAAGAAGGGTTTATCTTACCCGCTTATTTGTCGAATATCTGGCAACCTCCCAAATCCTGTTAATTAAATTAATATAGATCAATCGTCCATTGTGCAGATGTGCATGGGATTGTCGTGTCGCGTTTGTACGGCAGTTTATTCGAATTATTAATCAAATTAATCGTTATGCTTAACAGGATAATCGCTTTTTCCGTCAGGAATAAGCTTATTGTGGGGCTATTCTTATTTGCCCTTATAGGATATGGAGCCTATCAACTTACAAAATTGCCTATTGATGCAGTCCCAGACATTACAAATAACCAGGTACAGGTAATTACCATTGCACCTTCGTTTGGTGCTACTGATATAGAACGACTGGTCACTTACCCGATTGAACAAGCTAATGCCAATATTCCAGGCATGAAAGAGATCCGTAGCTTTTCACGATTCGGCTTGTCGCTGGTAACGATTGTTTTTGACGATGCTACTGATATTTACTGGGCTCGTCAGCAGGTGGCTGAGCGGTTGCAAAAAGTACAATCACAAATACCGGCAGGTATAGGCAACCCTGAATTAGGCCCCGTAAGTACCGGACTTGGGGAGATCTACCAGTATGTAGTTCGGCCTAAACCAGGCTTTGAGAACAAATACGATGCTATGGAATTGAGAACCATACAGGACTGGATTGTTCGCAGGCAACTGCTGGGAGTAAAGGGAGTGGCCGAGGTCAGCAGCTTTGGCGGAAAGCTGAAGCAATACAGTATAGAAGTTGATCCCAATAAACTCCTGGCCCATAACATTACTATAACTGATGTGTTTAAAGCACTCGAAAATAACAATCAAAATACCGGCGGGGCTTACATTGAAAAAGGGCCGACAGTACTTTATATAAGAACGCAAGGCTTGCTTGGCAATATTGAAGATATCAATAACACCGTGATAAAAAATCTCAGCGGTGGTCAGCCTTTATTTATTCGTGATGTAGCGAATGTGAAAATGGGCTTTGCTACACGATATGGGGCCATGTGTTTTAATGACCAGGGTGAGGTGTCTGGTGCCGTAGTAATGATGCTGAAAGGTGCTAACAGCAGTGAGGTAATCAAAAATGTGAAAACGCGTATTGCCCAGATACAAAAGAGCCTTCCGGCAGGAGTAGTGATTGAACCA
>JAFDXS010000049.1 GCA_018267795.1 Bacteroidota bacterium
AGCTGCAGGACTGGAGCGTATAAACCTCAGGCCTGATAATGCAATAAATCTTGACTGGATGCTACCGGCACCTGCGCAAGGCGCTATAATGGTAGTGTGTAAAGACGGAGATGTCTATTCTTTAGAAGCATGCCAGCTATTTCATGATGCGGATACAGCAATATGCACTAAAATAGAAAGGGATTTTCTACGCGCGCTGATGGGCGGATGCTCAACCCCAATATCTGCACTGGCGGTAAGAGAAGGGGATGCTATTGCCTTTAGAGGGAATATACTGAGCCTGGATGGAAAGCAGAAAAAAGAAATAAGCAGAACGATAGCAATAAACGATGCAGCCAATGCCGGCACTAAAGCCGCTGAAGCGCTGTTGCAAGACGGCGGGCAGGAAATACTGAATGCTATACGCAATGAAAAATAAAGTAGATATATTATGTACTGTACCTGTGCCGCAGACACTGATAGACGCAGTGGCTGCCAAAGGGATAGACATGGACATAGTATCGCTTATCAGTATACAAAGAACGGGCAGTAAGGAATTGCAAACAGAAATAGAAAAACTTTCGGGTGAAGCCCTTAACGTGATTTTCACGAGCGCAAATGCGGTGGAGATTGTGAAGGGTTATATGGTGAAAGATGGAAGCAAATGGAAAGTGTACTGCATAGGCAATGCTACGAAGAAAGCTATAGAACAAAATATAGGCGTCAATAATATAGCGGGCACCGCTAATAATGCATCGGAACTGGCAGATGTAATTATTAATGATAAGGTAAAGGACATCGTATTTTTTTGTGGTGATATACGCAGGGATGAGCTACCAGTGAAGCTGAAGAATGCAAATATTGCACTGAAGGAGCTTGTTGTATATAAGACAATACAGAATGAAGAAAGGATAAGCAAGGTGTATGATGGTATATTGTTTTTCAGTCCGAGTGCGGTGAGTAGTTTCTTCTCGAGAAATGATATACCGCCGGGCACTACCCTATTTGCTATAGGTGAGACAACGGCAGAAGCAATAAAAACCTATACAAGCAATGAGCTTGTAATAGGCAAACAACAATCGAAAGAAGCGATGATAGATATAATGATCGATCATTTTAAGAAATAGGCAATAATTAAAAACAAAAGAAATAAAGTAAATGAGCACGCTGCAAAACGACCTCTTATTAAGAGCATTGAAAGGTGAAAAAGTAGAACGCCCACCTGTGTGGATGATGCGCCAGGCCGGCCGCTACCTGCCCGACTATATAAAGCTTCGTCAGCAGTATGATTTTTTTACCCGTGTGCAAACACCTGAACTGGCATGTGAGATAACCATGCAACCGATAGACCAGGTGGGAGTAGATGCAGCGATCATTTTCTCTGACATACTGGTAATACCACAGGCAATGGGCCTGGAAGTATTGCTGGAAGAAGGACGCGGGCCTATACTGCCGAAAACTGTACAAACAGAAAATGATATAAACCAGCTGCGCACAACGGATGTAGCCGAAAACCTAAACTATGTGATGCAGGCGCTGACACTAACTAAAAAAGTACTGAATGGCCGCGTACCACTGATAGGCTTTGCCGGAGCACCGTGGACTATACTTTGCTATATGGTGGAAGGCAAAGGCAGCAAGTCGTTTGATAAGGCTAAACAATTTTGTTTTACATCTCCTGAATTAGCGCATAAGCTATTGCAAAAAATAACTGATGTAACAATCACTTACCTGAATGCGCAGGTAGATGCAGGCGCAGACCTGGTGCAGGTATTTGATAGCTGGAGCGGCATGCTGAGCCCAGCAGACTTTAAAACATTTGCGCAGCCTTATTTAATACAGATATCAGATGCGGTGAGCAAGAAGGCACCTGTTATACTGTTTCCTAAAGGGAGCTGGTATGCACTGCCTGAGCTAAGCAAGAGCTCCGCTGCCGGACTGGGTATAGACTGGACCGTGACGCCGAAGATGGCAAGGGAAATGACTAATAATAGCATAACGCTACAGGGCAATTTTGACCCTTCAAGATTGTTATCGCCTATAAAAGATATAAAGAAAGCTGTGACAGAAATGATAGATGCCTTCGGCACACAGCGCTACATAGCTAACCTGGGACATGGTATATTGCCTAATGTACCTGTGGACCATGCACGTGCGTTTGTAGATGCAGTGAAAGAATATCAACCTACTAACACATTGATTACAGCATAAAATAATGGAAATAAAAGACCAGTTCATAGCGTATATACACCAATTGCAGGACGAAATATGTACTGCACTGGAAACGCTTGACGGCAAAGCAAAATTTATAGAAGACAAATGGGAACGCCCTGAAGGTGGTGGTGGCAAATCCCGCGTGATAGCTGAGGGGAATGTATTTGAGAAAGGAGGCGTGAATACCTCAGTGGTGCATGGCGCACTACCTGCAGCTATGCAGCAGGCATTTGGTGTGCAGGAGAGTAACTTTATGGCTTGCGGGCTTTCGCTGGTGATACATCCAGTTAATCCGTATGTGCCTACTGTGCATGCTAACTGGCGCTATTTTGAGCTGTATGACAAGGAAGGCAAGCGACTGGATTGCTGGTTTGGCGGCGGCTCTGACCTTACGCCTTATTATATCTTTGAAGAAGACGGTAAGCATTTTCATACTACGCTGAAAAATGCAATGGATAAATTCGGGACAGAGCTTTATCCAAAATACAAGCAACACTGTGATGAGTACTTTATTAATAAACACAGAGGCGATGAAGCACGTGGCATAGGTGGCGTGTTCTATGATTACCTGAGGCCAAAGGATGATGCGGAGCACAACAGGTTGCTTGATTTCCAAAAGGCAAATGGCAACGCTTTTCTGCCTGCTTACTTACCGATAGCAGAAAAGAGAAAAGACCTGCCATATGGTGAAAGAGAAAAAGACTGGCAGGAAATAAGAAGAGGAAGATATGTGGAGTTTAACCTGATACATGACCGAGGCACACTCTTTGGGCTGAAAACAAATGGCAGAACGGAAAGCATATTGATGAGCCTGCCGCCGCGTGCAAGGTGGGTATATAATTACCAACCGGAAACAGGCAGCCCGGAAGCAGAACTGGTAGCTAATCTAAAACCAAGAAATTGGGTATAAATATTTATTGAAATGCAACTGATAAGAAGAAACAGGATATTGCGTGGCACACCAGCGATGCGTGCTATGGTAGCTGAAACCATACTAAAGCCTGCTGACTTTATTGCACCACTGTTTATAACAGAAGGTAAAGGCGTGAAGGAAGAGATATCTTCTATGCAAAACTACTACCGTATGAGCATAGACCTGACTGTGGCTGAAGTGAAAGAACTCTGGAACCTTGGCATAAAGAGCGTACTGATTTTTATAAAGTGCAGCGATGACCTGAAGGATAACAAGGGTACAGAAGCAGTGAATCCTAATGGGCTGATGCAGCGCAGCATAAAAGCAATAAAAGATGCCTGCCCGGAAATGGTGGTAATGACAGATGTGGCGCTTGACCCCTACTCCAGCTACGGACATGATGGTATAGTAGAGAATAATGAAATAGTGAATGATGCAACTGTAGAAGTACTGGCAAGAATGAGCGTAAGCCATGCTGAAGCAGGTGCTGATATAGTAGCCCCAAGCGATATGATGGACGGCCGCATACTGGCTATACGTGAGGCGCTTGAGGCAAGCAACTTTACGAAAACGGGCATAATGAGCTATAGTGCAAAATATGCTTCCTGCTTTTACGGACCATTTCGTGATGCCCTGGATAGCGCACCGGGCTTCGGTGATAAGAAGACGTACCAGATGGATTATGCCAACAGACTTGAGGCGATAAAGGAAACCATAATGGATGTGGAAGAAGGCGCAGACATAGTGATGGTGAAGCCTGCCATGTCTTACCTGGACATCATTCGCGAAATAAAGAATGAAGTAACACTACCTGTAAGTGCCTATCATGTGAGTGGCGAATATGCTATGATAAAAGCTGCTGCAAAAATGGGCTGGCTGGATGAGAATAAAGCAGTATTGGAGTCGCTGACGAGCATTAAACGCGCAGGTGCAGACCTGATAGCTACATACTATGCCAAACATGCAGCAAAACTGATAGACTAATAATGATAATAATAGAGCTGAACTATAAAGTACCACTGGAGCAAATAGACGCGCATTTACAAGCGCATACTTCGTTCCTGGAGAAATATTACACAGCAGGAACTTTTATAGCATCCGGCAGAAAAGTACCGCGGGATGGTGGTATAATACTGGCTACAGGCATTGATAAAGAAAAAGCAGCCATGCTGATAAAGGAAGATCCATTTTATCAACATGGGTTTGCAGATTATAAAATCACAGAATTTGCCGTAACTAAAAAGGCGGCACACATAGACTCTATATTTTCATAAAAAGAATTATGGCAGAAAAAAGCAAACAACTGTTTGAAAGAGCACAACATAGCATACCAGGTGGTGTAAACTCACCCGTGCGCGCATTTAAGAGCGTAGGTGGTATACCTGTATTCATAGAAAAGGCTAAAGGTGCTTATCTATATGATGTTGATGGAAAGAAGTATATCGACTATATAAACTCATGGGGACCTATGATATTAGGTCATGCCTATGAGCCTGTAGTGAAAGCTATACAGGATAAAGTTGCTGATTCCACCTCATTCGGTGCGCCTACCGAGCTTGAGATAGAAATGGCTGAGCTGATAAAAAGCATGGCACCCAATGTGGACCTGGTGCGCATGGTGAGCAGCGGCACAGAGGCATGTATGAGCGCTATACGCCTGGCACGTGGATACACTGGCCGCAATAAAATCATAAAGTTTGAAGGTTGTTATCATGGCCATGCAGATTCATTCCTGGTAAAGGCAGGCAGTGGCCTGGCAACATTCAATATACAAACAGTACCAGGTGTAACTGCCGGTGTAGCTGCGGATACATTAACAGCAGCCTATAATGACCTTGATGCGGTGCAAGAGCTGGTAAATACACACAAAGGCGAAATTGCGGCCATCATCATAGAGCCTATAGCGGGCAATATGGGCTGTATATTACCAAAACCAGGCTTCCTGGAGGGATTAAGGAGTATATGCGATAAAGAAGGTATTGTATTCATCTTTGACGAAGTAATGACGGGCTTCCGCCTGGCAGCTGGTGGCGCGCAGGAAAAGCTGGGTATAAATGCTGATCTTGTAACCTACGGTAAAGTAATAGGCGGAGGTATGCCTGTGGGTGCCTTTGGTGGTAAGAAAGAAATAATGCAACACATAGCACCACTGGGCAACGTGTACCAGGCAGGCACACTAAGCGGTAACCCAATAGCTATGATAGCAGGCTATACTATGCTGAAAACTTTGAAAGATACTCCAAGTGTATATACTGAACTAAATGAAAAAACTGCATCATTGCACGAAGGATTGGATAAAGCATTTGCAGAAAGCAATGTGCCCTATACAATAAACCGCTTCGGCTCAATGATAAGTGTGCACTTCAGCGAAAAGCCAGTAACTGATTTTGCAAGCGCCGCAGCAGCTAATAATGCATTATTCAACCAATATTTTCATGCTATGTTGCAGGAAGGTGTATATCTGCCGCCATCGGCATATGAGAGCTGGTTTATAAGTACTGCGTTGTCTACAGAGGACATACAACACACTGTAGATGCGACTCGCAGGTTCTTAAAAAACCTCTAATCATTTTGCCAAATCAAATTAGAAAAGATTTTTTTTGAAAAAGGATTTGGCAGAATGAAAATGACACTTATCTTTGCAGTCCAATAAGCAAAAAAGGAAGCATAGCTCAGCTGGTTCAGAGCATCTGCCTTACAAGCAGAGGGTCCGCGGTTCGATCCCGTGTGCTTCCACTCCCAAAGGTTTCAAGCATTAGTTTGAAACCTTTTTTATTTATTCCTTCTCTTAAATATTTCTAAACCGGAGATATTCATTAGCATCCTGCAAATATTGAATTGTTACCAAAACTGTATTTTTAAATGATAGTTATGGTTAAAGGTTTTTAGCGAGTTTTCTCATAAGAATGCTATTTTTAACATATAAAAATATAAAGCGTGCCATTTAGCAATGCAGGATACGAGTTTAAAGCCTTATTTAACAATGTAGCCATTGGCATTATTGTAACCAATGATCACGGTGAGATAATAATGATCAATGATTTTGCTCTATCACAGTTTCATTATGAAGAGGAAGAGTTACTGGGCAAAAAGATTGAAGTACTAATTCCCCAAAGATACCGTGAGCGCCATGTACATCACCGCGAACGCTATGGCGCAAATGCACATAGCAGACCAATGGGTGTAGGCATGGACCTCTTTGCAGTGAAAAAAGAAGGGACTGAATTCCCGGTGGAAGTGAGCCTTAGCCCATACACCAGGGGCCCCCGGCAGTTTGCCGTTGTTTTTATCAGCGATATATCTGTGCGAAAGGAATCGGAAATGGCATTACTGCAACTGAATGCCGAGCTTGAAGAAAAAGTAAAGGAACGCACACAATCACTCACTGATGCACTGAGTAAAGAAAAGGAACTAAATGAACTGAAGTCGCGCTTTGTATCTATGGCATCGCACGAATTTCGCACACCGCTTAGCACCATACTTTCTTCAGCCTACCTGGTATCTAAATACGAAACTGCAGAAGACCAGCCCAAACGCGAAAAACACATACAGCGTATAGTATCGTCTGTAAATATGCTGAACGATATACTCAATGACTTTTTATCAGTAGGTAAAATAGAAGAAGGAAGGATGCAGGTAAGATTTTCTGATGTGAAAATAGAAGAAACGATACGTGCGCAGATAAATGAAATGCAAACCATACTGAAGCGAGGCCAGAAGATATACTACACACATAGTGGCAAGGAGCAGGTGTGGATGGACATGACCCTGCTAAAGCATATATTGATGAACCTGGTATCTAATGCCATCAAATTCTCGCCGGAAAATTCGCAAATAATTATAACAACTGAATACATTGACGATAACATGAGCCTATCTGTGAAAGATGCAGGTGTAGGTATATCAAAAGCAGACCAGGAACATTTATTTGAACGCTTCTTCAGGGGCTCTAACGTAACTAATGTGCAGGGCACAGGGCTGGGATTGCACATAGTAGCAAAATATGCCGAGCTAATGAATGGAGAGATAACATGCAAAAGCGATATAAACATGGGTACCGAATTCATTATTAACTTTAAACCATCAAACATAGAATAATATGAAAACCATCCTGCTTATTGAAGACAACGAAGAAATAAGGGAAAACATGGGTGAGATATTGGAATTATCGAACTACAAAGTATTGACAGCCGCAGATGGTAAGGAAGGTGTAGCGCTGGCGATACAAAACAAGCCCGACCTGATAGTATGTGACATAATGATGCCTGTGCTGGATGGATACGGCGTAATACACATGCTGCAAAAAAACATTGATACGCAAAACATACCATTCATATTCCTCACAGCAAAAGCAGAAAGAGCAGAAATACGCAAAGGAATGGAACTGGGTGCCGATGACTATATAACAAAGCCATTTAACGGCACGGAGCTGCTGAATGCTGTGGAAAGCAGGCTACGGAAATCTGAACTGATAAGAAAGGAAATAGCTGCGGGACTACAGGGACTGGATGAACTGATGACAACTGTGGGTGGCAAAGATGCACTGAAAACATTTGCAGATGACAGGACGACGAGCAAGTTTAAGAAAAAACAAATTATCTATTCAGAAGGCAATCATCCACACAGGATGTACTATGTAGAGAAAGGCAAGGTAAAAACCTATAAAACCAATGATGATGGCAAAGAACTGGTAATAGGCCTGTATAACGAAGGTGACTTCTTTGGGTATATGGCTATGCTGGAAGGAACTGCCTACAAAGAAACGGCAGAAGCCCTTGAGGATAGTGAAATAGCAATAATACCAAGGGAAGACTTTGAAAACCTGATAAACAATAATAAAGATGTAATGCAGAAATTTATAAAGCTGCTTGCAAACAATATAACAGAGCGCGAAACACAACTGCTGAGCCTTGCATACAACTCGCTGAGAAAAAAGGTAGCAGACGCGCTTATTACTATACATACCAAATACAATGGCGGCAATGCAGAAACTGCAATAGATATAAGCCGTGAAAACCTGGCCAATATTGCCGGCACAGCCAAAGAATCTGTGATAAGAACGCTAAGTGATTTTAAAGATGAGAAACTTATAGATATCCGCAACGGGGATATTGTGATACTAAATGAAAAGAAATTGCAGAACCTTATGAATTAGTTCATAAGGTTTCTGCTATATAAGTATTGAATTGAAATTTTAGCCTGCTGAATTCCCGCTCCATCTTTTCCATATCTCCTCTCAATTTGCCTTGTTTCGCCTGGAGTTTTACGAAATCACCATTATGCTCCGTTCCGTTCTCAGATAGTTTATTTTGGTTGGCAATGTCATAGCGCAGTAATGCTATAACAGCATCCTTATTTATAAACTGATTTTGAAAATATTCAACCTGCTCCAGCATTTCAGGTTTTATATCATTTTTTATAATGTCGGCCAGATGATTTTTCAGGAAAACATTTTCCTGCTGAATGTAATCCAGAGTCCTCAACCATGTTTCCCGCTCATTTTTTAAATATCCTTTCTTCGAATTAATCATAATACTACTCATTAGCACATGTACTTTATGCGCATAAAATTATCTCTGAGGGGAAGACTTTTAAAGAACGTACATCAATATTATTAATGATTTTTATCACCACCGCAAAATATTGATTGGTAGCAACTTAGTCGATGACGAGAATCATCTTTTTTAAAACTCACCATCATATCTCCCGCTTTTAAGTAAGCATACTTTCGTTGCAATAATAAATACGACAGGCAAAATGGAGCAAATGTCCCTGCAGGCACTAAAAGAACGCATTAACAAAGATTACTATGAGTTAGTAAAGCTGATAAGCAGGCATATAAGGGAATATACAGAATATATAAAGCTGAAACAACATGAAGCCTATGGCCAAACAATAGCTAAACAATGTGAAGCCCTGGCCAGCATTGCACATAACTATGTTACCGACAGGATAAACATCTATCTACCCTACCTGGAAGAACTTACAGATAAGGAGGCTACAGGCCATGACTGCGCTACATGTTCCGGCCGCTGTGATGCACAGCACAGCCTGAAACTGCTTGAGTTCACAGCCTCCCTGAATGAAATAAAACAGACATTCCGACAACTAAAAAGCGCCGTATTGCAGGAATATAAAGATCATGGCCGGGCGCTGAAGATACTTATTGATGAAGTAACACTACTGGATGATGTGATAAATGAGCTTTTCCACGTAGAAGAGACGCATTTATTGCCCCGCATAAAGAGTGCGCAAAACAATATTCATGCAAGAAGTTAGGGGACGAAATACCATAATAATCGAAAAACCTATAAAGCAGGAAACCCTTTGCTACCACTGCGGTACGCCTTGCATTACCAATAATATTGCTATTGAGAAAAAGATATTTTGCTGTGAAGGCTGCAAGCTGGTGTATGAAATATTAAATGAAAATGGCCTTTGCGATTATTATAAAATACAATCCCACCCCGGCCTCTCGCAGATAAAGCCTATAAGGAATGATAAATATGCGTACCTGGACAATGAAGACATTGCAAAACAGCTGTATAAATTTACAGATGGAACGCATGCAATAGTAAGCTTTTACATGCCGGGTGTGCATTGCAGCTCCTGTATGTGGCTGCTGGAACATCTACACAAGCTGAACAATGGCATAACAGAAAGCCGGTTAAACTTTAGCTCTAAAGAAATAACCATACATTTTTTAAAGAATAAAATCACTCTAAGGCAAGTGGTAGAACTATTAACTACCATTGGCTATGAGCCCTATATAAGCCTGGATGACACTGATAAAAAGAAAGTAAAAAACTATAATAAACAACGCATATACAAGCTGGGAGTAGCAGGATTTTGTTTTGGGAATATCATGATGATGAGCTTCCCCGAATATCTCTCCAGTCATGTGGGAATTGAGCATCAGTATGCCATTTTGTTCCGGTTCTTAAACCTGGCCTTATCTATACCTGCTTTTTTTTATAGCGCATCGGAGTTTTATATATCTGCATGGAAGGGTCTGAAACAAAGGATACTGAATATAGACGCACCTATAGTGCTCGCCTTGATTATCACATACAGTCGCAGTATTTACGAAATAACCACAGGCAGCGGTGGCGGCTACCTGGATAGCATGAGTGGCATTATATTCTTTATGCTGGTGGGACG
>JAFDXS010000004.1 GCA_018267795.1 Bacteroidota bacterium
TCATGCAGGTTCTCCGCTCATTGTGCTTACTAAGCAGTTGCAGGATGCATTGCAGCAGCATGTTGACGAACCGGTGGAAATGGCTATGCGCTATGGCAACCCTTCTATCAAAACAGCGTACGATAATTTAGCTAAGAAATATCCCGGCCTTGAAGAGGTAATATTGATACCTATGTATCCGCACTATGCTATGTCCAGTTATGAGACTGCTGTGGTAGATGCACAGGATACACATAAGAAAGGCAAATATCCTTTCAGGCTGACGTTCATCAAGCCATATTACAACGAAGAGTCTTATATAGATGCCCTGGCAGAAAGCATTAAGCCTTATCTGCAACAGGATTACGATCAGATATTATTCAGTTATCACAATATTCCTGAGAGGCACATCACTAAAGCTGATGTCACTACGTCGCATTGCTACAAGGTGGAGAACTGCTGCGAGGTTGCTTCTCCCGCGCATAAGCAGTGCTATCGCCATCAGTGCATTACCACTACGTATCTCGTCGCAGCACAGCTGGGCATACCTAAGGACAAATTTGCTATATCCTTCCAGTCGAGGCTCGGTAGTGAAGAGTGGATGAAGCCCTATACCGTATTGCGCTTACCTGCTTTGCCACAGGAGGGTGTTAAGAAGCTGCTTGTAGTGTGTCCTTCTTTTGTAAGCGATTGCCTCGAAACGCTTGAAGAGATTGCTATGCAAGGCAAAGAGTCCTTTATGGAGGCGGGTGGCGAGTCTTTCACTTTAATTCCTTGCCTCAATACGCACCCATTATGGGTAAAGGCTATAGCTGGTTGGGTTCAGGGGCTTAAAGCAGGCAATAAAGAAATGATCTTACAATAAATTTCCGCACACCCATAGGCACTATGAATTACATAAAGGCACTGCACATTATTTTTATTGTCACCTGGTTCAGCGGTATGTTCTATATCGTTCGCCTGTTCATTTACAATACCGAGGCTAATGAAAAGCCCGAGCCTGAACGCAGCATTTTGCAACAGCAGTTCGGTATTATGATAAAGCGCCTTTGGCTGGGTATCACTTTCCCTTCTGCTATACTCACGCTTATTTTTGGCCCGCTTACATGGTATATGCTTTATCGTTTTGCATTGCCTTCATGGCTGGCGGTTAAGCTTTGTTTTGTTGTGGGTTTATACGCTTATTTCTTCACCCTCCACGCCATTTACAAGCAGCAGTCAAAAGGTATCTTCAAATACAGTTCTCAAAAACTGCGCATTTGGAATGAAGTAGCAACTATTTTTCTTGTCATCATTGTTATGCTTGCCGTAGTGCAGCAGGCTATTAGCTGGCTATGGGGCTTGTTGGGCCTTGTACTATTCGTCATATTATTGATGAGCGCTATTAAGGTGTATAAGCTTACACGAATAAAAAAATAATCTAATAGATTTATTTTGTAATTAGTGTTGATTTACACACATTTAATAATTAACTTTTTTAATTGTTTGTGTAATTATTTCCACAAACAACTAAACATTCCTGTTGATAGCAATAGTTATCGTCAATTTATTTTCATTTAATGCGTATGCATTATTTATTGTTAGCATTTGTATGTAAATGATAATGTATGTGTTGTCTGTTGTTAAATTAATTTTAACAATAAATGACTTCCTTATTACATGCAAACAGGCTGACATAATTATATGTGCTTGGTTTTTGCAACATGTATTGCAATAAAATGATTAGGCGATGTACAAGTTTCAGATAGCACAGGAAAAAGATGGAGGGTGGCGGTTTGAACTTGATGGTATAACCCTATTAATTGATGGTTTTTTCATTAAGGACGACAAGCATTGGATAACAAACCCAAAAAAGGCAATAGCATTTTTTTATATAGCAAGCAATCTTTATGGCGTGCTCAACGATATAAGAACATATACAACTGCAGAAGAATTATTTGATAGTATGCACGAGCAATATTTAATTTTAAAAGGTTCCCGGGCTAACATATCAATGAATCAGCAACAGAATATGCAGCAGGAAAATAAGAGCAAAAGAACAGCATAACTCATCGTAATAAGTCTGTTATAGATTTTCTTTTCATTTACATAGTTTTTAAGGAATGCCTGGTATAGATAATATTGGCACTTTTGTAGTCAAATATTATCTATGCTCATTACTCTCCCCACTCCCGATCAGGATTTCGGTTTTTATAATGGCTATATCCAAAAGGCTGGTACCGATGATTTAGTTTCATCTCTTGAGAAGAACCTGCAACAATTAAAGGATCTTGTAAGTCCGCTTACTGAGGAACAATTGCAGTTCCGCTACGCGCCGGACAAGTGGAGTATCAAGGAAATATTGGTACACCTTGTAGATTCCGAAAGAACTTTCAATTACCGTATTATGCGTGCCTCACGCGGCGATCAGGGTGTGATTCCTGCCTTTAATATTACTGAGTTCGTTTTGAATTCACACGCTTCGGAAAAAAGTGTCAAAAATATTATGTCCGAATTTGAATTGCTGCGCCATGCCACAATACTGATGTTCGAAGAGATGCATCCTTCTATGCTGGAGAAGGTAAGTCCGTCCCGCGATATCATGGTTTCTGTCCGTGGATTTGGCTTTGCAATGGTTGGCCATGTTAACCATCATTCCCAAATAATAAAGGAACGCTATTTCACAGCTTTTGCAGAAGAAAGGAGCCTTGCTTAATTAGTTCCTAACGGGAGTTTCTGCTTGGAGAATAGCGATGGCGGTATCGGTACACTGTGCTACGTATGTAGCTATACAAGTTATATTCGTCCATAGTACGCACCATTTGGTAGGTAGGTCTGAATCTTCTTATGTAAGCCTGCAAGCTGTCACCGCTTAACCCCGTAAGGTTAGTAATTATTTTAGGGTTGAATTTGTAATCTATATACTTCTGCTGTTCGGTCACGTCAAAATCTTTTTGGAAGGCCCATATTTCACGGCTATGCTTGCTCATCGCATCAAAAGGATGCTCTATCTTGTTTACCGTGCTCATTTTAGGATAGTTCAGCTCCTTTGCATATAGTTCATGTGTCCGGAAGCTATCAGTTTTCCAGTCATTTGCTGCGTATAATTGCTGCACTTCAGGATTGCCTTTCTCCAGTATTATCTTAAAGTAAGATGGGATATAGCTCTGTGGAATACGCACCCTGGCGGTCTTATACCCATCTTTCTTAAATTCCAGCAATTCCTCCTTATTCCCGGCGATTAAAAATTTACCCGCAGTATCAGTAGCTGCCTTGCTGTTATTGAAGATGTTTTCGATGCGCACACCTGTTAGTCCTTGGCGGCTGTCCATGTCCAATACTTCGCCCTGTATAGTCTGTGAAAAAGCTGCAGCGCTCAGCATGCAGATAGAAATAGTATAAAGCAGGAATGTCCGTATGGGCATAATGGGGCTAAATTACTGCATAGCTTTTTGGTTTGCGCAGTTATTTTGTTAAAAACTTAATAAGATGCTGCCGTATCTTTGCGCCGCATGTACGGTATCATTCGCAAGATTCTTTTTAGCATTCAGCCGGAAGAGGTGCATCACCTCGTTATGAAGTGGCTCAACAGGGCTTATTCTGTAGGCGTCTCAAGGCAATTACTGAAAAAGCAATTCGTGGTAAAGCACTCCTCACTCGAGCGAACGCTATGGGGCATCACATTTCCTAATCCTGTAGGCCTTGCTGCTGGTTTCGATAAGGATGCTAAATATAGCGATGCGCTGGCATGCCTCGGTTTCGGCTTTATAGAGATCGGTACCGTTACGCCAAGGCCTCAGCCGGGCAATCCTGCACCGCGTCTTTTCCGTCTTCCTGCCGACCAGGCGCTGATCAACAGGATGGGCTTTAATAACGAGGGTGCTGCTGCTGCCGCTGCCAGGCTCAGAAAAAGAAAAGAAAAAATTGTAATAGGTGGCAATATTGGCAAGAATAAGGACACCGCTAACGAAGATGCAGTAAAGGATTATGAAGCTTCTTTTCGTGCTTTATACGACGTGGTGGACTATTTTGTGGTGAACGTAAGCAGCCCCAATACCCCAGGCCTTCGTGCCCTGCAGGACAAGGAGCCGCTCATGCATATCCTTAATAGTCTGCAGGTACTCAACAAGCAATTAGGCACCGGCAAGCCAATTCTTCTCAAGATAGCTCCTGATCTTACAGATGATCAGCTGAACGATATTATTGATATAGTAAACACTACAGGCATACAAGGCATTGTTGCCACAAACACTACCATAGATCGTAGCGGGCTGAAAACACCAAAAGACGAAGTGGAAAAGTTAGGTGCTGGCGGACTAAGTGGTAAACCTGTAAGGCAACGCGCTACGGAGGTAATAAGTTATATACATAAACACAGCAATGGCAAAATACCTATTATAGCAGTAGGAGGTATATTCACTGCTGCCGATGCGCGCGAAAAGCTGGATGCTGGTGCGTCACTGGTGCAGGTATACACAGGATTTATTTATGAGGGGCCGGCTATTGCAGCTAATATCTGCAAAGGGTTGCTATCGTAGTTATTTTGCCTGGGCCAGTTTGCCGTGAGTTTTCCCTGCGTTATTTTTTATATGTTTTGCATTTTGTTGAAGGCTATTGCGTTTTTTTCTCACGTAGAGTATCAGGCTGCCGGATGCCAGATATGTGCGTAATCCTATACCTACTAATAAACGTGCTATCATTGCCTGGTTTTTGTTTGTGCTCATTTGTTTTCTCTGAGAGGGTGATATCGTAGCACAATTTTACCACTGCAGCACACGGCAATAAAATAAATCAGGTGGCTTAACGGGTCATTTATAATCGCTTAACAAGCTATTAGCAAAAAAAAAGGGGGGCTCACTTGCGGAGCCCCCTGTTTTATATGAAATGCAAGCTGTTATTGCATAGCATAATTTCTTGTTGTGCCACCATCGCTGGCATGTTCATGCTTTTTCATTCTTTTATAGGTAGCTTTATCTACGTCTATATATACTTTCTTTACGGCGTAGGTTGGTTCATCGCTTGCTTCCACGCGTTCCACATCCGCATCCTTTTCTGAGATCAGTGTCTTTTCTTCTACATACTTGCGCTCGTTATACGAGTTGTCAGCAGTCATCATGCTGGAGTCATAATCCTCGCAGCAGCCGCATACCTGGTGTTTATAGCGTGCATATACCTTTATTTTCATTTTTACCTCGCCATAGTGTGGTGCTACCGTGTTCATGCTCACCACGGCAGGTGCCGGCGGATTGGAATAATAAAAAGCGTTACCACAGTCATTCATAAAGTACATATCACAGCCCATATTTTCTTTCGATGCCACTTTCCAGCAGTCTATGTTTTCTCTTCCTGGTACTATCAGTATGCTATACACGTAGCTGTTGCTGCCATCGCCCAGCATGCCTATAGAGCCAAATGGCACCTGTGTTTTTGATATAGATGCTACTGTAAAATCTGGATCATTCACACCGCTATATCCCATAGCGGTGAAAAGTCCGTTTATTTCTTTCTGATAGCGTGCGGTAGTGCCCATAGCCTTTAGTTTAGCATAGAAGTTGTCTTCGCTATTCAGATGCCGTAGCGGCGCAAATTGCGGGTCAGTGCCCAACTTTGTAATTGGCTTTGGTGTTTTGCCTGTCGGCACCACGAATATTCTATGTTTGTCAGAGCAACTGTTTTGTTGCGCTACTGCCACAGAATAGGGCAGCACAAGTAATGAGAGTAATATTAATCGTTTCATACAAAGAGGTTTGTGTTTTTAAAAATCATCTTTCGAATTACATTCCAAAAACACTCATAATAAAAACATGCCATTTACCAGCTTTGCCCGCAATAAATACAATGATAATCCGAAGCCTAAATAATAAATATCCTATATGTATCAGTAAAACAGTTGTTTATGGTATCTATATAGCAAATCTTGCAGTAACATATCCCGGTTTTAAATTAAGTTTGCGGCATGAAAAGCGCATGGATAAAGTTTCTGCCCCTCGTGCTGGGTATATTTCTTGTTCTTTCCTGTAAAAACAAAAATGGTTCTGCCGGCTCGCAAAACGAATTGTTTCAGCGGCCTGAATTAAAAGATATTACAGATAAGATAAACGACCACCCCAGGGACGCAAAGCTCTATTTTCAGCGGGGCAATATCCTGCATCGCCTGCAACTGGATTCTTTATCCCTTGCCGATTATCAAAAAGCAGTATCCCTCGATTCTTCCAAGGCCGAATATTTCAGCGCGATAGGCAATCTTTTATTCGATCATAAGGATGTCACTGGTTCTGTAAAATGGCTTAAGAAAGCGATTGCACTCAATCCTCAGGATCCCGTTGCACATCTTAAGATTGCAAAGCTCTTCGTTATCATACAGGACTATCCTTCAGCCTTCAGCGAAATCAATACCGTACTGCGCCAGGATGTGTATAATCCAGAAGCTTATTTCCTCAAGGGTTTCATCTACCGCGATCTTAAAGACACTACCAAGGCCATCTCCAGCTTCCAGACAGCCGTAGATGTTGATCCTAAATACAGGGATGCTATGCTCGAGCTAGGCCAGATGTACAGCGCAAAGAAAAATCCGCTTGCACTAAAATATTTCGACAACGCCTTTAAACTCGATACTACAGATGTAATGCCGCTCTATGCAAAGGGCATGTTTTACCAAAACCAGAATGACTACGAAAAAGCCAAGCTGGGTTATAAGGAATGCATCATGCACAATACCCAGTATGCTGCGGCTTACTTTAGCACCGGCTGGATACTGCTGCAGCAGGACTCCCTCGATAAGGCATGGCGCCAATTCGACCTCGTAACAAAAATAGAGCCCAACAATGCAGATGCTTATTACAACCGCGGCCTTTGCAGCGAGCTGATGAATAAAAAACAAGACGCCCTTAACGACTATAAGCAGGCTGTAGTATTCGATTCTTCTTACACCGAGGCAAGAGCCGCTATAAAAAGATTAGGCGCCCAATAGCAATAAATAATAAATTGTATTTAATTTAAGTTCGATGACAAAACATAATTCCCCGATAATTGCTCCTTCCATGCTTTCAGCCGATTTCCTGAACCTGGAAAGAGATATAGAAATGGTAAACAAAAGCAGTGCAGACTGGTTTCACCTTGACGTTATGGACGGTCGCTTTGTTCCCAACATTAGCTACGGCATGTCCATCATAGCCACCATGAAGAAAAAGGCCATGAAGACATTCGATGTGCACCTCATGATACTGGAGCCTGAAAAATATTTCGAAGACTTCGCAAAAGCAGGCGCCGATATATTAACCATACATTACGAGGCCTCTCCGCATCTGCACCGCAGCCTGCAGGCTATTAAAGCTTTAGGTATGAAGGCAGGCGTAGCGCTCAATCCGCACACACCCGTATCTGTACTTAAAGATATCATCAACGATATAGACCTCGTATTGATCATGAGCGTAAACCCCGGCTTCGGCGGTCAAAAGTTCATCGAGCGCACTTACCACAAGGTAAAAGAGCTTAAGGCCATGATAAAGGAACATAATGCCGATACGCTTATCGAAGTAGATGGTGGTGTTACCCTCGCTAATGCACAAGCTATCATTAATGCTGGTGCCGATGCGCTGGTAGCAGGAAATACCGTATTTTCATCTCCTGACCCAATGGATACTATTGAGAAATTAAAGGGGCTTGAAAAATAAATATCACTAATCCACGTTTTTGAGGTATGTTCCAAAAGTATGTAAGCGCTACTATCACTTTACTGTTTCTTTGCTTTTGGGGATATGCACAGCAGGCCACCATCACCGGCATAGTAAAAGACGAGCAGGGCCACCCTGTCGATCAGGTTACCATAGCAGTGGTAGCCACTAATATAGGGGCCTTCACCAATGCTTCAGGCTATTACAATATACAGGTGCCTGCCGAAAAAAATATTACCGTTGTCTTCAACTATGTTGGCTTTATACCTCAAACAAAGCGCGTATTCCTCACAGCCGGCGAAAACCGCACCTGGGATATAGTCCTGAAACAAAAGGACAATACCCTCAACGAAGTAACCGTAAAAGACCAACGCAAACGCGAAGAAGCAGGCAGCACTTACATAGATGTCGCTAAGCTCGGCATTGCGCCCAGCACAGTGGGTGGGGTAGAGGGCTTAATTAAAACCATTGTAGGTTCCAACAACGAGCTCACCTCCCAGTACAGCGTACGCGGTGGCAACTACGATGAGAATCTCGTCTACGTCAACGACTTCGAGATCTACCGTCCTTTCCTCGTACGCGCAGGGCAGCAGGAAGGATTAAGCTTCGTCAATCCCGATCTTGTTTCCACGGTCAACTTTTCCGTAGGCGGTTTCCAGGCTAAGTATGGCGATAAGATGTCCAGCGTCCTCGATGTTGGATACAAAAGGCCAACAGAGTTTGCAGGCTCCATCACAGCCAGCCTCTTAGGCGCCGCCTTGCACCTTGAGGGCGCTTCTAAGAATAAGAAGCTCACCTACCTCATAGGTGCCCGCCAAAAAAGCAATCAATATCTCTTACAGTCACAGCCCACCAAGGGTATATACAATCCTTCGTTTACAGACGTACAGGCATTGGTCAATTATAAGTTCAACGACAAGTGGGAGATAGAGGCCATTGGCAACTATGCCCGCAATCGTTTCACCTTTACTCCCCAGTCCCAAACCACTACCTTTGGTGTCATCAACCAGGCTTACCAGCTACAGGTGTTTTACGATGGTGCCGAGCTCGATCAGTTCGACTCCCGTTTCGCAGGCCTCTCAACCACCTATCGCCCCACCAGCCGCTGGAAGCTCAAGTTCCTCGTGTCCGGCTTCCAGACCAACGAAATGGAGACCTCCGATATCAGCGGCGAATATCTCCTCGGCCTCCTCGAGACGGATCTTGGCAAGAAGGATTTCGGCCAGGTAAAAGCCTCTTTAGGTACAGGCCTCATACAAGACTACACCCGCGACTATCTTAAGGTAAACGTCGGCACCGCATCCTTCCGCGGCGCTTACGATGGCAATAAACATTTCATTCAGTTCGGTCTCGATGCCACAGTGGTCAACATCAACGATAATCTCCACGAGTGGGAGCGCCGCGACTCGTCTAATCACAATCAGCCCTACAATCCCGATTCACTTTACTTCCCTTACTTCTACAATACTTCTGCCTCGTTCAATTATATGCGTTACACAGGCTTCGTGCAAGACAATTTTCGCCTGCGCGATTCCTCCGGCCTCACAGGCTCCATTGGCCTGCGTTACAACTACAGCAGCCTCAGCAATGAGCTCGTCCTAAGCCCGCGTCTGCAATTAGCCGTCAAGCCGCAGGATTGGAAGCGCGATATAGTTTTCAAGTTTGCAACAGGTATCTACGCCCAGCCGCCTTTCTATCTCGAGATGCGCGATCTTCAGGGCCTCGTACATACCGATGTCAAAGCACAGAAGTCATGGCATATAGTTGCCGGTGCCGATTACAATTTCAAGATGTACGATCGCCCCTTCAAGCTCACTGCCGAAGTTTATTACAAAGACCTCTGGGATCTCGTACCTTATATCTACGATAATATACAGGTACGCTACTACGGCCGCAACGATGCCACAGGCTATGTTTACGGTGGCGAAGTACGTCTCTATGGCGACCTCGTAAAGGATGCCACCTCATGGGTCAGCGTCGGCCTCCTCAAGGGCATGTATAATATATTGGATGATGAAATAACACACACTTCCCAGCCCGGCGGTGTTACCTCTGTCACATACCCCGGCTACATACCCCTGCCAAACGATCAGCGCTTCATGCTCGGCATGTACTTCGAAGACTACCTGCCCCGCAATAAGAACTTTAAGGTGCATATCAATGGTGTGTATAGCTCAGGCCTTCCATTCGGCCCTCCCTATCAGCCCCCTTATGCCGATACACTGCGCCTGCCTGCATACAAGCGTGTGGACATAGGCTTCTCCGCACTCCTGCTCGATGGCAAGAAGAAAGAGCGCCCCGCACATAGTTTCTTCCGCGGCATCAAAAGCATCTGGGGCAGCTTCGAAGTGTTCAATCTCTTAGATATACAAAACACACTGTCCTACACCTGGATACAGGATCAGAGCAGCGGTAAAATATTTGCAGTGCCCAACAGGCTCACTCCACGCCTGCTCAACGTAAAAATCATTGCCAATTTTTAAATAACAATAGATTATATTTCTGCTAAAACACTTGCTGTAAAAGACTTTCGCCGATGTGGATTAAAATTTTTTCAAAAATCTTTTGCAGAAAAAACAATATTCCTATCTTTGCGTCCCGTTCCGGAAAAGGATAGGGAAATGATTCCGTAGCTCAGTTGGTAGAGCAATACACTTTTAATGTATGGGTCTTGGGTTCGAGTCCCAACGGGATCACTGAAGACAGCTCTCGTCACAAAAGACGAGGGCTTTTTTATTTGCGAAGCGTTCAAATGTATTTGTAAAGCAAGCAAATGAAAAGCCTAGGCACATGAAATGTGACCTAAAGCGTCTTTTGTGACGCCCCCCCACAAAGGGATCATGAAATAATCCAATCCGGATCACTAAATGTAAAAGCCACTGATATTCAGTGGCTTTTGTTTTGCTGCAACTTATTGGCTTTACAAATTGTTGATTTTCAATGATGGGGTAGTTCGAGTCCAATCAAGTCAATTTCCATATTACGTACGTTATTTATTGCCCGTTGCTCAGCTTCCGTTTCTGGTAATAGCTCTATATCTATACATAGATAAGGGTGTTGGCGTTGTTGTCTATGTATTTTATGTTTTATATTCTTTGACGGATTAATAATGTGGTTTGAGATAGAATGTAATCTTATTTTAATTCATCAATTGATTTAACTCCAAGCTTAGCTAAACAGGCCATTTCATCATTAGGTAAAGGATTCAATACAAAAGTTTCTTCCTTTCCTGACAATTCAACTATGGCATCGTTGCCTACTATAGTATGGTCTTTTAGTTTATATATTGAACACTCACCAGCTACATATAAGCTTAGCTTTTTTGTCGCTTCCGGAGTTATCGCAATATTGAACCCTTTTCCGTCCACCCTAACACTAGGATATAAGACTCCGTCTAATCCACTCAGGGTAACCAGTTCCGTAAACAGAGCAGAAATCATATAGTTGTAGTCACCATTAATTTCTTTTCTGGAAAACTCATCTGCAAGAAATGTTGTAAATGCCAATGAGCGCTCTGAAATTTCTTTTTCGGTAGATTGTATGAATTGATTATATGCGTCTGCCAGTTCTTTTGTATAGCTGCTTTCCTTGGCATAGTCTTGCTTCTGCACTATTGCCAGCAAATGAATATCCTCTTGGACATACCAACGACCGAATGAAATTTTCTGATACCCCGATTTCGTCTTATCACGTAACATAGAGACGGTTTCTGCAACTCCTATTACCCGCATATTTTCTAAATCTCCGGATTCCAATATATCAGGCACCGTGGTGGCATAAAACATGGTGTTATTTGGTGTGCTGGCACGTTGATATGTCGTATTGTATTCTTGAGGCTTAAATGAATAGTCGCTTTTTTTTTCGAATCGTTCACCCCCATAGTTAGGCCGGGCTCTCATTACTGATTTTCCTTTATGAAATGTGACAATTACATAGCCTATATTCCCGACTTGCTTAAAGAGTGCTGATAACTCTTTTCTTGGATAAGTTGCTAAATCCAGAGCTTTGAAACTGTCTATCAATGTGGCTATATTCATGATATTATCTTTTAGTTGCTTTAGACAAACTGGCGAAATATTCCATGTCTTTTGCCATCCAATCGGCTGGTTCTTCCTGTAACAATCTATAGTACCAGTTAATTGTCTCAATCACTATCAAAACAGATTCTCGTGCATTCTCAATTGTTTCTATTTCGTTGTGTATCTTTTTAAGGTGATGTAACTTGTAGTGGGTTAGTTCATTTCGCCATTTTCTAAGTTCATCTAGATTTTTGAATTCCTGGTGATTTTTAGGTTGTAAATTCTCATCATCTACAAATTCAGAAATCCATTTAGACCATTTGTCTTCGAACGGGGTTTTCATTACAGCTGTATCGAGATTTTTTTTCTGCATCTTTGTTAAATCATCGGGACGGCTATTTTCAAAATTCATTTTTCTATAGTATTCACTATTAATAAAAGCTTCTAGGAACAAGAAGCTGGAAAGGATTGCATAACGTATGCCACGTCGTTCAAATGGAGGTAGATTTGGTATTTTTTCTTTTAATTCACTCTGACTTATTTCATTAAGCGCCGTTATATAAAAAGTATCATATCTAGCACGTACACGTTCTGATTTCTCTGCTTTCTGAAGAAAATACAGCATGTCGTCCCAATATGCTGTAATCATATTGTGAGGTTTTCTAATAATTGACATCTGATGTTGCTATTTTCGTAAACTGTTACAATTGTTCACCTAAGTTAACGAAATGCTGGCATTCAATAATTTATGAGCAAAGTAATCTTAAGGCCTAAGTAAATTGGTTCGAAAAAAGTCCAATCCGGTTCACTGAGAGAGTAAAACCCGCTACTATAGCGGGTTTTATTATTTCACCTATTATTTGCTGTATTTAATTCGCTGATTTCCAATTGTAACTGGTTCGAGTCCAATTAGGTCAATTTGATAGATTTCAAACTAGTTATTTCCAAATCACGTTGTACTGCCTTGGGTCTGGAATTACTTACACTTGGATTTTCATTTTTTTTTTAATGCTCAAAATTAGTATCTGACTTTTGTTGGATGTGCGTATATTTAAGAGTTGCCTACAAGGTTAATCCAACACATATTCTATGTTAGGACATACAGAAGCATTTAAAAGACTAAAAACTGAACAACAGAAGATTTTAGATTTCACAGTACTGACTTGTTATGCAATTCCGACCCTTAAAAAAGCTATAAAAGGCTATAGGCAGCAAGTAAAAAATTATGAGACTTTTGTAAAACCTGATTATTTTGTTGAAACATTTAATGCTGACAAGATTGAGGCGTTAGCTCAAGATTATAAGGGCAACTTAGGAAAGTATACTCTTTTGAGCTCTTTTAGCTTTTTTGAAAGTTATGTGAAAGATGTCGTGGAAGAGTTAATAAGATTTCATGGTGGACAAGAAACATTCATAACGACCTTACACAATCGACATAGGATATTCTTGACTAGTCAAGAACAAGCAATACTCGATATAAAGAAAAAGTTACAGGAACCAATAAAAAAGAAAAATAGACAGCGGTATAGAAAGTACATTGACGAAATTGAAAGGCAGCCAAAATACAGACACCCCAGTGAACTGCTTGCAACTTTTGGACTAAAAAGCTTTATAGAAATTGTTACAGGAAACGCGTTTCGCAGTGCGTTGATACCAGACCTTTTGGAGTTTGCATTTGGCATGGACCTTTCTGAAAAAGTCAATAAACATGCCGACTTAGTTGACTATAACCTACGACAAACATTTGACACAATGCGGAACATTAGAAACAGCATTGGACACGGAAATGCAAATGACGTTGGATTTGAAAAGGTAATGGACTTAATTAGATTTTTAAGACATTTAGCGGTTAAGACGGAAGACCATCTGCTTAATCACTTTTTTATTCTTGAAAGAGATCAATAAGTGCCGTTTAGTCTAATGGTAGGACACCTGCTTGCATAGTGTTAGGAACACCTTCGCTATGCTGGCAGGGAGTGAGGTTCGAATCCTCAGCGGCACACTTTAAAATCCCCGTTCGGCGTAGTGGAACACTACGCCGAACGGCAGCCAATCTCCTGATTGACGTCACTAATTCAAAATAAAAATACGAATATATACACGTTGAATAAAAGGGTGTTTTTCACGTGTTTGTGTTAGAGTTTGCGAAGCAGGGTGAATATTATTTATAGTTACAGTTAAACAATAACACGCAATCTTCTTCCGGAGACGTTTTTTATTTAGCTTTGCATGACCTTTTTTTGAAAATCAATACCCATGTTTTTTATACCCTTCATCCGTTTTTCGGTTGGCACTACATCTCCCGCAAACGCAGGTAAAGTACTCTACAACTATGCTATAGCCCTGCTTGACGAAGCGATGAAAAATAACAGCGCTTTTGTCGAGGAGGAGGACAGCAAGCGCTTTACATCTATATATACTAAAACTTTTCTGCAATCTGCAAGGAGCATTTATACTGCAAAACGTCATGCTAAGACATTAGCTGAAGCATTACCTATATTAAAAGATAAGGTGAATATTTGTGACCTGATAACAATAACAGGTATTAAAATATTTTACCCAAAACTGTATGATTGTATAAAAACAAATGGCACCATTTTAGCCGGCTCATTGCCCCAGGCAACCTATGACCAATGCAAACAACAGATACATGGACTGGGGCTAAAACTGGATGCCATTATTAAAGAGTATAATGAAGCAAGTGATAACGGAAATTTCATCAGGGGAATGCTCATTTTACTATTCCCACGTCTCAATCTTTCCTATAAGAATATATCGCAGACAGATGAGGATTATCTCATTTGCGTAGAAAAGCGAAGAATATGTTCTGCCGGCCATTTTGATCTTTATTTCAGTATACAGTATAAGACTTTGTAGTCAATATGGTGTAATAGCTGTATGTACTATACAGCAGCCTCTCGCAGTTCCCGATTTGCAATCCGGCCGCTCGTCAGTTTGTTCAACGATTACTGAATGCGTTTATAGCGTAGTTCTAAATCATTTTCCCAATGCTGCCCATCCTTACTCAGCTCGCCCTTACTGATAATTGTATTATCATCAATAAAGGTCCATACATACCGTTGTGAAAAGCTTGGAAAATCTCTCCACCATTTTAAAACATCGCCATCAAATGATACATTGATTTTTCTGGAAATTTTTCTTTCATCGAAGTAGAGCATAAAAAATTCTCCGGCTGCATCATCGCTCCCAAGTATTGAAATGCCACTCGGAATTCCTTCTTCTTCAATTTGTGAGTGCATAATCAAAAATGCACCTCCTTCCATCCATTTAAAAGAGGTGCTGCCGTGAAAGATAGTATTTGGAACATAAGGATGTGTTCCCGTGGTTTTCCATTCGCCAATCAATCTGCTGAATTTACTCAGTGCAGGGTTAGGGATTTGTGCTTCGTGTATGAATTTGTTTTCCATGTTTAAACGTTAAGTAGTATTGTATTGGAGTTTACGAGCAATCCTAAATCTCATAACTGCGCCTCAGAATTTAAAACATATCTCAGCATCATTACACTATTCTCTTGTACACCAAATCAAAATCATGCTCCCATTTCTTTCCGTCTTGTGATTTTTCCCAGGCCCCGGAAATCATATTCTTATCTTCGCTAAGTTTACCTTCAAACCGTTGAGAAAAGCCTACAGCATCACGCCAAATTTTCCAAACACCATCCTTAAAACTCATCTCATATACACGGGAAGAATGTTTGTCGTCAATGTATAGTATTGTATAATTGTCAGCATCCTTGTCCCGGCCAATAAGCCAGGTTGCCCATGGAGCCTCCGCTTTGGTACCTTGGCGCAGAACGAGAAAATCACCTCCATCAAACCATTCAAAGGAAGCTACCCCTTCAATAACTGTTGTTGCATCAGGAAGAAAGGACGCATTAGATAACTGCATTTTCCAATTGCCTTCCAACTCTTGAATGTTTTGCAATGCTGGATTTAAAATATTGTTGTTCATGTCGCCTATTTTATTTTCGTGAAGATTTTTGGTTTATCAGTTGATCTTTAAATTTCGTTTCTAAGCTCGCTGTTCCGGATTTGCAATCCGGGACCGATCTGGGGATTTGCAATCCCGTCCACCCACAAACTATTAGTATCACATCACCGCACCAAGCAAGAATGCCACATACGTGGCGTTCTACTTATATATTCCCTTTATAATTGGGGTCAAAGTCCACCATCCATTCTATACCATATTTGTCTCTGAACATTCCAAAATAAGAACCCCAGGGGCTGTCTTCAATGGGCATTTCTATTTGTCCACCGGCCGAAAGTCCATTAAATAATTTATCAGCTTCCTCTTTGCTTTCTGCACTTATGGCAATTTTACTTCTGTTCTCATTTTCGTTTACTTTCCCCAAAACTTCCGGAACATCATTTGCCATCAGCATATTGCTTTTACCTATAGGCAATGCAATGTGCATGATTTTGTTTTCCTCTTTTTCCGCTATGGGCATTTCAGGGCTTGCAATATCTTTGAAACGGATAATTTTTGCGAACTCCCCGCCAAATACTGATTTGTAAAACGTAAATGCTTCTTCAGCATTGCCATTGAAGTTAATGTGTGGATTGATAAGTGCCATTTGCTTTGTTTTTTGTCGTTATTCAAATGTATCGCTTATCTACAGAATAAATAAGGTATAAATGCGTCAAAAAAAGGGGGTATCTGCGTCAGGCTTTACCTGGTTTTGCATATCCCGACTAAGTAAGTTATTGCTCGCAATGTTGTTTTGCCGTCTTTTAGTTAAACGACTGTCTGAACGCCAAAGGTGATTGATTGGTTTTGCTTTTGAAAAGTCGGCTAAATGCTTGTGAATGCTCAAAACCTAATTCGTAAGCGATTTCGCTTATTGAAAGTTCAGTTGTAGATAAATTTTCTTTGGCTTTTTCAATCAATTTGTCGTGTATGTGTTGCTGCGTTGTCTGCCCTGTAAGGACTTTGAGCAAACGACTAAGATAACTAACTGATACATTTAATTTGCCTGAAACGTACTGAGCTGTTGGCAAACCTTTTGAAATTAAATCATCGCTGTTGAAATAATCAGTAAGCAATTTTTCTAAACTTTCAAGGATTTGATGATTTGCTTTTTTGCGTGTAATGAACTGCCGGTTGTAAAAGCGTTCAGAATAATTTAGTAATGTTTCGATGTGTGAAATAATAATACTTTGGCTAAAATTGTCAATGTTGCCGCGATATTCCTGCTCAATATTTTCAATAATTCCTTTGAGCTTTTTTTCTTCTTTTTCTGAAAGAAACAGGGCTTCATATACCGCATAATCAAAAAACTCGTATTGCTTAATTGTTTTTGCAAGTGGCGTATTCCAGATAAAATCGGGGTGAATGAGTAACGCCCAGCCTGATTTTTCCGGCAATTCTTTTTCATTGCTACATTCAACAGTAAAAACTTGGTTAGGCGACATAAAAGATAAAATACCTTTATCAAAATCGTACACCTGTTGTCCGTATCGCGCTTTTACATTTGAAGAATGTCTTAGAGCTATCCAATAAAAATCCAAAGTCAGGAGTGTATCATCGCCTACAAATACAGATTTGAGTTGGTCAAGATTTATTACACTAATCAATGGGTGTTCGGCTTCAGGCAGCTGTCTTAACCTATGAAACTCGCTGATAGTTTTAATTCTATATAATTTCTTACCTGCCATATTTACACCTGTTTCACAACTTGTAAATTGCTTTGTAGTTTTATTTCATCGCCTAAGCCCGGATTGTTTTTCGGGCCAACACCAAAATCTTGGCGATTGATCTTGCCACTAATGGTAAAACCCGCTTTGGTGTTTCCGAAACGGTCTTCGGCAATACCACCAAACTCAACGTCTAATACAGCAGGTTTGCTAATGTTTTTGATAGTGAATTTACCATACAATTTGTAATTATCGTCATCAAGTTTGTCCATTTTTGAACTTTCAAAGCTGATTTTTGAATAAGTAGCTGCATCAAAAAAATCGGCTGTTTTTAAATGCTCATCACGCTGTTCGTTGTTAGTATCAATAGAATTTACGTCTGCTTCAAAGTTGATTTTTGCAGTAGTAAAATCGTTGTCACATGTTTCTAAAGTTGCGTCAATCTTTTTCAAAGAGCCTGTAACTGTTGAAATCATCAAGTGCTTAATTTTAAACTGCACTTCACTGTGTGCAGGGTCTAATATCCATTTTGTTGTTGCCATGTTTTTTTATTGTTTTTCGATGATGTGAAATTGCACCGAAGTCAAAAAACAGGTGTAACCGAAATTGACTTTGTTGTAACTGAAAATGCGAAGTCAGGATATTTTGGGTGATGGATGGGACTTGCTCTTCCGGATTTGCAATCCGGAAGCAAACTGCCGGGGATCTGCAGTCAGCGTTCACAACAAACAATCAGCATCACATCCCCGCATCAGGCAATAATGTGGATATGATTATTTGGAAACCCCATGTTAATAATGCGATATTGCAATTGAGCTGGCTGCAGTATAAAACCAGCCAACACTATGAAAACACGAACCATTATTCATGCGACATTCCGGGGTAGAGATGGGGCACAAATGGGGCATGATGTTACATTTGACTTATCTGTTATATGGCTGGCAGGCAAGCCTTTCAGGCAAATATCCCGACTTAGAATGCCCCATCGTCTTTTTTACAGGCAATGAGGCATCTGGCAAACGCAACATCAATAAGACACCGCTCAACCAATATATTTTGTTTGGCTTATTTATTTTTCCAGCGTTCCAGTTTAGGAATACCCTTAGTAAAGGCTCCCGCAAGAAACCCGGGGAAACCCAGCTCTTTCATTTTTGCCTTTACGTATGCCTGCATTTCATCCACCGTCCAATCAGGTTTTACAAATTTCCCCTCCTTATAGCAGTATGCGCAATACATATCACTTATTGTTCCATCCTCATTTGTTCCACCGCCATTTGGCGACTT
>JAFDXS010000500.1 GCA_018267795.1 Bacteroidota bacterium
CACTGTCGCTCATAGTAGCACCAACCGGGAAAAAGGAAGCTTTTTTCCCGGCGGCTTTCTTTTGCCTATTTTTCTTTGCCGCCAAAGAAAAGTAGGAACACGCGCTGTGAAAAGAATAACCAGCGCAAACAATAATATTTGAAATCACATTCATAAATGTGGACATCTTAATTTGGAAACCCCATGTTAAAAAACCGATATTGCAATCCAGCCGCTGCACCAAAAAACAGTAGCCAAATAAAGAATGGAAAAGCAAAAGCAATGTGGTAAAGATGGGGTGCAAATGGGGCATAATGTTACTTTTGCTAAAATCATTATATTATAGTACTATCAATGCTTTCAGCAGATTCAGCCCATGCAAAATGTCCCATTCCTTTTTTCTTGTCAAATGGGAAATTCGGCAAAGCACCCTATATACCCAAACACGATTTTTAGCTACCTTCGGCAACATATTCACAGAACAATAAATGCAGCTCAACCTTACATTAGACATTCCCCCGCTCCCCAGGCCTATCACATATACCGACAATATATTGCTCATAGGTTCCTGTTTCACCGAGCACATGTCCGATCGATTAGGGCAGCATAAATTCAATGTACTATCAAACCCCAATGGTATCCTCTTCAACCCCCTCAGCGTATCCCTCAGCCTCAACAGCTATATGGATCGCAAAATGTACACCGAGCAGGATCTTTTCCATCTCAACGAGCTATGGAACAGTTGGGACCATCACACCCGCTTCTCCCATATCGACCGGGAGCAGGCATTGCATAATATTAATAACTCGCAACTTGAGGCATACTACTCCATAAAGCAGGCCAACTGGGTAATGATCACCCTGGGCAGTGCATATCAATACTACTTGCAGGCAGTACAGCGCCCGGTAGCCAACAATCACCGTGCCCCCGCCCAGTGGTTCGATAAAAAGATGCTCACCACCGAGGATATTGTTACGGTACTAAGCGGCACCCTGGGTAGATTATTTGAGTTTAATCCTGATGTACAGGTTATGTTCACCATCAGTCCCGTGCGTCACATTCGCGATGGGGTTATTAATAACAACCGCAGCAAAGCCCGCCTTATCGAGGCCGTGCATACTCTCTGCGAGCGTTTTCGCAATACATACTATTTCCCCGCTTATGAGCTGCTGATAGATATCCTGCGCGATTACCGTTTCTACGATATTGATTTCGTTCATCCTAATTATCTTGCTACCAGCTACGTATGGGAGCAGTTCGTAAAATCCTGCATAGCGCCCGATACGCAAAAGGTGATGCAGGAAGTACAGGAAATAGCCACTGCACGCGCACATCGCCCCCGCTTCCCGGAGACGGAAGGCCATGCAAAGTTCAAGGCCAGCTATGTACAAAAAGTACAAGACCTGCTAAAGCGCCACCCTAACCTCAATCTGAAAGAAGAGCTTGATTATTTCTCAAACTAACAATAACTAAACAATAAGATGAAGCAAACAATTGTTGCACTGCTGCTGTTATCCGCTTTCAATGTCCACGCACAAGACAGGAAAGACGCAGCCAAATACGTGGAAGGTCCGCGCAACATTTTTTTCGACAGTATAACTGCTGCTAACAACCGCTACTTTGCAGAAAAGCCTGCAGAGCATAAGCGCCTCATGATGGATCTCTCAGGTGTTGACTATCCTAAGTCAATGAGTGAGTTCACCATCGTCACCGCCGATAAGCCCGTATCTCAGGGCAATACAGGCACCTGCTGGTGCTTCAGCAGTACTTCATTCTACGAGTCAGAAATTTATCGCCTGCACCATAAGCATATTGCCTTGTCCGAGATGTACACTGTTTACTGGCAGTATGTAGAGAAAGCAAACGAGTTTGTACGCACCCGCGGTGAGTCAGTTTTTGATGAAGGCTCTGAAACCAATGCCACACAGGATATGATGAAGAAATACGGCACAGTACCTTATGAAGACTACACAGGTCTGAAGGCCGGCCAGCCCTACCAGGACCACAGCAAGATGATAGCCGAAATGCGCAGCTACCTGCAAAGCGTAAAGACAAACAACGCATGGAACCCAAAAGCAGTGGTGAAAACCATCCGTTCTATAATGGATCATTACCTCGGCGAGCCGCCAACTATGGTAAAGGTGAATGGCAAAGAATACACCCCCAAAGAATACTTGCACGAAGTAGCTGGCCTCAATCCTGATGATTACGTAACCTTCATGTCGCTGAAAAGCGAACCTATGTGGACGAACGCAGAATACAAAGTGGGCGACAACTGGTGGCACTCCAAAGACTATTACAATGTGCCCCTGGACGATTACATGCAGCTTATCAAACACGCCCTCGACAAAGGCTACAGCATAGCCATAGGCGGCGACGTAAGCGAGGCAGGCATCAACCTGAAAGAAGGTGTAATGATGGTGCCTACTTTCGATATCCCATCTTCATACATCAATGACGATGCCCGTCTTTTCCGCTTCCTCAATGGCAGCACTACT
>JAFDXS010000501.1 GCA_018267795.1 Bacteroidota bacterium
AATACAAATAGGGCAGAAAATGCGTATAACAGCGACAATTTTGTAACTACCTATACCACCACAACCTGGGATACCACTGCAAGCTCATGGGTGCAAAAGAATTCTGATCAACAAAGCCGCTATTATTATGAAGCATATACCGGCCTGCTCGTAAATAATACCAACAATATAAATTGTGATCTCAGCCTATACCCATCGCCGGCAAGCAGCTATATAAACATAGACCTGAAATGGGATAACACACAACCTTGCCTGCTAGCTATATATGATATGAACGGTAAGCTTTACAAACAATGGCAGACAACAGCCGGCAATAGCTACCATGCAAGTGTTCCTGTGAATCAACTGCCAGCAGGCAACTATATACTTGAGGTGCAAAACGATAAAGGACAAACTGCAAAACAATTCAGCATAGTGCGATAAGGAATAAAATACGCCGTTTCTGTTTAAGCCCCGGTACTTGTTGCCGGGGTTTTTTATTATGGTCAGTTAAGCGCATAAAGGTACTGCCTATCTTTGCCATAGTATGCATAACAATACATTTGAGATAGTACGCGCTGTGATAAGGAACAGGCGCAGCACCAAGGCGGCTGCTATGAACGGACAGCTGATAGCCGAAAGCGAACTGGAGGAAATACTGGAGCTCGCACACTGGGCGCCCACGCATGGCCGCACCGAGCCCTGGCATTTCATTGTGTATGAGGGCGCTGCACTAAAACAATTCGGGCAGACACATGCGGCGCTCTACTGGCAGCATACACCGGAAGAAAAACGCAATGAAGCATCGCGGGATAAGCTGCTGCATGCAGTAGATAAGGCTTCTCACCTGCTGATAGCAGTAATGAAGCGGGGCGCTAACCCTAAAATACCGGTGCTGGAGGAAATAGCAGCCTGCTCTGCAGCTATAGAAAATATATTGCTTGGCGCTACTGCACTTGGTATAGCCTCATTCTGGAACAGTGGCGGGATGACCCACCACCCTGCATTAAAAGAATACTTGGAGCTGGCGACAGATGATATAGTGCTGGGGCTGATATACCTGGGTTATACAGATGAAATAAAAGAAGGTAAGCGGAATACGGTGATAGAGGATAAAGTAACGAGGCTGAAATAACAGCGGAAAAAATAATCTTTACATTAAAAATACTTGTAAAAGCATGCAAGAAGAATACAGAAAAATATCAAGGCCTGAAGAAGGAGAGTATGCACCCTATGCCATAAGTTATATAAGCCTGGTACCGGATGAACGGGTGCTTTATCACCTGCAGCAGAACAACAATGCGCTGAATAAGCTGATCGCTGCACAGTCTGAAGATAGGCTGAATAAAGGCTATGCGCCAGGCAAATGGACACTGAAAGAGCTGATGGTGCATGTCACAGACACGGAGCGCATATTTGCCTACCGTGCGCTATGCATAGCGCGTGGAGAGCAAGCATTGCTGCCCGGCTTTGATGAGAATGCCTATGCTGCCGCATCTGATGCGCAAAACCGCAGCATAGAAAATATAATGGTGGAATATAACAGTGTGCGCCAGGCAAGCATAGCACTGCTGTCAGGCTTTAGTGACGAAGTGTTCCTGAACATAGGTAACGCGAACAATATACCTGTATCAGTGCGTGCATTGGCCTACCAGATAGCAGGCCATGAAATGCACCACATGAATATTATAAAAGAACGCTACCTGTAAGCAGCATTGATCAACCGATGAATACGTAGCCCGCCGAACAATACGGCCATCCCGCAGTTATTTAAGCAGCGAATCTATTATCGCTTTCAGCCTATCACTATCACTGGGGCGCAACGAATTTACCATGGCATAGTTCCCCTTCTTGTCTATAAGGAAGTAAGATGGTATGCCCTCTACATCATATTGCTTTGCTAGGGGACCTTCCATACCGCCGGTGGCGCGCATATGCATGCCTTCTATGTTGCGCTTTTGTATAGCATTCTTCCAGGCATTGTCATCTTCATCTACTGATACGTACAGGAATACTACGTCTTTGTCCTTATACTCCTGTTCTATCTTTGCAGCATAGGGCATCTCTGCTATACAGGGCATACACCAGCTGGCCCAGAAATCCAGCATCACTACTTTGCCTTTCAGGTCTGATAGCTTTATGTCTTTACCATCAATGGTATGTATGGCAAAATCAAGTTCAGGCTCTCCCGGATTTAGTTTCCTCTTTAACGCCAGCTTTTCGTTCAGCATTGCTGTATAGCTGCTGTGCGGAAAACGTTGTTTGAATCCTGCCATAGCCTGTTCGCTTTCAGCAAGGGTATTGTATTTAAAGCCACGATTGATAAGATTGGCTGCAAAGAATTCTGCCGTTTTCGGTGGCATCTTGTTAGGGCGAAAAGCGAGTTTTAATAAGCTGTCTTTCTTGCCGTCCCTAATACCTGCCGCATCGAATTTTCCCTCATACAAACGTTCTATATAAACCTGGTAATCGGCAAGCTCTAATAATTGGTC
>JAFDXS010000502.1 GCA_018267795.1 Bacteroidota bacterium
TGCAATTCATCTGCCTGTACGGGTACACCATAAAAGCTAATATGCTCCTTCAATGACTTATCCGGCTCAGAGCTGAAGGCACTGCGCTGAAAATCAGAATAGTAATAAAGGTCTGCACCGGTAGCTGTTTCACTTTGCACCATGCTCTGCACGGTGGAGAGGGTTTGGTTTACAGATTTGTCTGCGCTTGATATGTCAAGGTTATTTATTTCGGTTATTATCTTTTCGGTGGGTAAGGGTTGATAACTGAGCGGCTTATCATTGCTGAGCAATAAAAACCTGTTGGCAGTACCTGCATGTTTCACTTGCTTTAGCGCAGCATCTTTTGCAATGTCCAGCAGGGAGCGTGCGCCTTTCTTTACAGACATGCTGTATGAATTATCTATATAGATAACCTGCAGCTTATGGCCGGTATCTTTTTTAGTCTTGTTATTAAAAAAAGGCTGGGCAAATGCAAGGATGAGCGTAGCAAGAAATAAAAGACGTAGTGTGAGCAGCAATTTATACTTGACCTCTGACTGCCTGCGGGAATGAAGCTGTATATTCTTGAGGAAGCGGACATGCGGGAAAAATACTGTCTTGTACCTGCGCAGGTTGAACAAATGTATCAACACAGGTATGGCCAGCGAGAGCCCCGCAATAAGGAATAAAGGATATAAAAAACTCACCTAACAAATATAGGGGAATGTTAGTAGCTAAATACCTTTTGTTGCCCGCTCGAGCGCCTGGGGCAATAATCATTCCCCTGCGGCGTTTATTTCTTACATTTGACAGCAGTTTTTTTATATGAATATTTACAGGCCCCTTATACTATCGGTTTCTCTTTTATCTGTTCTATCTGCTTCTTTTTGCCGGGCACAGGATAAGCCTATTGGCTACTGGGAGGCACACATGCCCTATAATACAGCCATAAGCGTGGCTACAGATGGCAATATATTATATACTGCGTGCAGCCAAAGCTTCTTTACTTATAACGAGGCTACGGGTGAAACTATACCGTACAGCAAAGTAGAAGGGATGTCTGATGTGGGGATGGCTTATGTAGCTTACGACGTTTCTACATCTACAGCAGTGCTTGCCTACCAGAACAGTAATATAGATCTCTTTCAGAACAATACCTTTTACAATATCCCCGACCTGAAGAACCGTGCAGTAGCCGGGGTGAAAAATATAAACCATATATATACTGAAAACGGCCTGGCCTATATAAGCACAGACATTGGCATACTGGTGGTTGACCTTAGTAAAAGAGAGATTGAGGAATCGTATGTATTTAAGCGCAACAACCAGGTGCTATCTATTACAGGGTTCTCCTCTGCGGGCAATTATTTTTATGCTATTACACCGGCAGGACTCTACCGCGTAGATAAAAGATTGCCCGATGTGCAGAACTTTGCGGTATGGTCGCATATAGATAGCAACAAGATTTTTAAATGCATATCTACTGTAAACAATGAATTGTTTGTTGCTACTACGGATAGCTTATATACAATAGCCGCAGATACGCTGAGATTTGTTTATAAAACCAATAATAACATTAATCATATAGACCCTGCGAAGGGGGCCTTGTGGATAAGCGAGCAGAGCCGCAGTACATATAGTGGTATAGAAAACAAGCTGAATGCAACTACCTACCAGCTGGTAGATTCCTTTCATCCTAAATGGGTGCCGAGACAGGCGGCGGAACTTACGGACTCATCGGTATGGGTGGCTGATGAGGCTATAGGCCTAAGCAAAAGGACCGGCCCTAATCATACGGACGTGTACATACCTAACGGGCCTTCTTACCCGGCTTCTTTTGATATTTATGCTTATAATAAAGAAGTATGGGTAGCACATGGCGGCTTTGACGATCTATATCGCCCGCTGAGTAACAGGAATGGGTTTTCGGGATATGTAAATGGCAAATGGCGCACTTATACTTATGACCCTAACTCACTGTACAATTCAATACTCGATTTCGTAAGCATTACTAAAAGCCCTATAAACGGTAACATATATGCAGGGTCTTTTAAGAATGGCTTGTATATAATGCAGCCGGACGGAACAGAGGTAGCGCAGTTGCAAATTCCGCCGTTTGAGGGAAATCCTAATAACTCCATGCTTGTAGAAATAGCAGGGCTTGCTTATGACCAGAACAATAACCTGTGGGTTAGCCTTTTTGGTTCTCCGCACAACCTACTGGTAAAAACACCGGACAGTATTTGGTATGCTTATTCTATAAGCACACCCAGCTACCCGTATGCAGGTGGGCCTATCATCTTCGACGATTATAATCAGAAATGGATAATGGCTTCTGATGGCGGTGGCGTGATCGTATTTAACGACAATGGCACGCTTGACAATACTGCCGATGACCAGAGACGTGTGTTGAGCACCGGTATAGGTTATGGCAACCTTCCCAGCAATCTTGTCTTCTCTATAGCTAAAGACAAGAACGGCGATATATGGGTGGGCACAAATAATGG
>JAFDXS010000503.1 GCA_018267795.1 Bacteroidota bacterium
TATGCTCATATTCCCATTGCTGCTCATTAGTTTCATGAGCAACGTCATAGCACAGGCCACTGCTTCGTACCAGCGCATCAGTAATGTTATAGAAGCACCGGATAAACCGGAGACGGGTACGATCACGGAAGCTTTGCACGGAAATATTGAGGTAAATGATCTGGAGATCCGCTACGGACAAACACCTGTCCTGCAGGATGTATCATTCAAAGTGAAGCCCGGATCGAAAATAGCTGTTATAGGCCCCACAGCTGCCGGTAAAACGCAATTGTTATATGCGCTCATCGGCCTCATCAAGCCCGCTTCAGGCAGCATATTATACGATGGGCATGGCATAGAAGACTATAAAAGCGAATCCTTCCACAGCCAGGTAGGCTTCGTCTTTCAGGATAGTATCATATTCAATATGAGTGTTCGCGAAAATATTGCGTTCAGCAGCACAGTTTCAGATGCATCCTTGCAGCGCGCTATAGAAACGGCAGAGTTGAAGGACTTTATAGATGCATTACCTGAAAAATTGGATACCATTGTTTCTGAGCGTGGCTCCAGTCTCTCCGGCGGACAGAAGCAGCGTATCATGCTCGCCCGCGCATTGGCTATAGAACCTAAAATATTGTTGCTGGACGATTTTACAGCCCGTGTGGATAATAACACGGAGCAGCGCATATTGGCCAATCTGCAAAAGAACTATCCGCAGCTCACACTGTTATCTGTCACACAGAAGATCGCCTCTGTTGAGCATTACGACCAGATCATCCTATTAATGCAGGGTGAGCTCATTGCAGCAGGCACCCATTCAGAGCTCATGCACACCAGCCCTGAATATGTGCAGTTATTCAATTCACAACAAAGCACCGGAAACTATGAACTACAATCTTAATAAAAACCCTGTACAGCAGCAGAAGAACGCTACCTATGTAGCGCTGAAAAGCTTGCTGAAGCTCATAAGGCACGAACGTAAGAATTTGTCGCTGGCAGTGCTTACCATGATGGTGAATTCTGGTCTCAACCTGCTGGGCCCATTTCTAATCGGTTATACCATTGATAAATACGTGATGCATAAGAACTACCACGGTGTGTTGGTGTTCTGCGGCATACTGCTCGGCATGTATCTCATCACGCTTTTCACCAGCTATTATCAGACACAGCTCATGGGCGGAGTGGGGCAACGCATGTTGTTCACCTTGCGCAATGCTGTATTCAGCAAGCTACAGTCACTACCGCTTGCCTTCTTTAATGCCAACAAAGCAGGCGACCTCATCTCACGTGTAAATAACGATACAGATAAGATAAACACTTTCTTTTCACAATCATTGGTAAACTTCATCGGTATTATATTTACCATGATAGGTGCAGGTGTTTTCTTGCTCATTATCAATGTTCGCCTGGGCATGGCTACATTGATACCTGCGGTACTCATTCTTGTTTTCACCCGTATCATCTCTCCATGGATCAAAAAGAAGAACGCAGTAAGCCTCACAAGTGTGGGAGGTATGAGTGCCGAGATACAGGAGAGCCTGCAAAACTTCCGTGTCATTATAGCCTTCAATCGCCGCGATTACTTCAGACAGCGTTTTAATGAAGCCAATCAGCATAATTATAATACAGCGCTTGCAGCCGGTACGGCTAACAACGTCGTCCTTCCGATATATACCTTGCTCTCCAGCCTCGCACAGCTCATTGTTTTGGTATATGGTATTTACCTTATCTCCGTTGGTGAGTTCTCAATAGGTTTGTTGGTCAGCTATCTTGCTTACGCTACTAACTTTTACAATCCGCTGCGCCAGTTGGCAGCCCTATGGACCAGCTTCCAGGTAGCAATGGCCGGCTGGGACCGTATATCACAGATAATAGCCATGTCGTCAAACCTTGAAACCATTGCTGATACAAAACAGGAACCAACTACCTCGCTCATAGAATTCCGCAATGTGCATTTTGGTTATGAACCGGGTAAAGAGATATTGCACAATGTATCACTGCAATTGCAACACGGCAAGACTTACGCATTCGTAGGTCCTACGGGTGGAGGCAAGAGCACAACTGCTTCTCTTGTTGCGCGTTTGTATGATACTACTACAGGTAACATACTACTTGATGGTCGTGATATACGCTCTTACAAGCCCGAAGAACTTGCTAAAAAGGTGGGCTTTATTTTGCAGGAGCCATTTCTCTTCACCGGCACCGTACGCGATAATATTCTTTACGGCAATGAGCAATATCTCAACTTCACGAATGCAGAACTGGAACAGGTAATAAAAGACGCCAACCTTGAAAGCCTGCTTACTATTTTCGAGAGCGGTCTTGAAACACCCGTTACATCAAATGGTGCAAGTATAAGCCTTGGACAAAAGCAGCTTATCGCCTTCATGCGCGCCGTACTCCGCAATCCTGATGTGTTGATACTGGATGAGGCCACAGCTAACATTGACACCGTTACAGAACAGCTGCTGGAAGATATATTG
>JAFDXS010000504.1 GCA_018267795.1 Bacteroidota bacterium
GGAAGAAGCCTTATTCAAGTTTATAGCCAAAGACTATGATGTGCTTTGCTGTACCAACATAGTAGAAAGCGGTGTGGATATTGCGAATGCGAATACAATCATCATCAATAACGCCCACCAGTTTGGGCTTAGTGACCTGCACCAGTTGCGCGGGCGTGTGGGACGCAGTAATAAAAAGGCATTTTGCTACCTGATAGCACCGCCTATGAGTACACTTGCTAACGACAGCCGTAAGCGCCTGCAAACACTGGAACAGTTTAATGAACTGGGCAGTGGCTTCCAAATAGCTATGCGCGACCTGGATATACGTGGTGCCGGCAACCTGCTGGGTGGCGAGCAAAGCGGTTTTATTGCTGAGATAGGCTTCGAGATGTACCAGAAAATACTGGCAGAGGCTATGCGCGAACTGAAGACTACTGACTTTAAAGAAGTATTTGCCGCCGAGCTGGAGCGTAAAAAGGACTACGTAAGCGACTGTGCTATAGACACAGACCTGGAAATACTGATACCTGATACCTATGTGGAGAACATAGGCGAACGCCTTTCGCTATACACGCAGCTGGATGATATAGAGACGGATGAAGAGATGAAAGCTTTTGCTGCTGACCTACAGGACCGTTTTGGGCCGATACCACGGCAGGTGGAAGAGCTCTTTACTACCCTTCGCTGCCGCAGACTGGCCTGCCAGCTGGGATTTGAAAAGCTGATATTGAAGAACGAGCAGATGCGCCTGTACTTTGTAAGCAACCCTGATTCACCCTATTTCGAGTCAGAAATGTTTAATCATATCCTCTCTTATATACAAACAAGGGCTAAAAATGCGCGCCTGAAACAGGTAGGTAAAAACTTTATGCTGGTAGTGGGTGGCATAAAAGGTATGGACGATGTGAAATGGTTCCTGGAAGGTATCACCAGTTCATTGCCTGTTGTATCCTAAAAGAAATTTTTCAAATACTTATTATTCATTGCTCATAGACTACCTACAAGAGCAAAAAATACTTAGATTTGACTCTATATTTAAAAAAATAGGTTAAATATGAAATCTCTTTTACTTGCCGCTATCGCATTGGTTATCGCAGGGGGTGCACAAGCCCAGATGTTTGAAGGCTCAATTGGCGGAGGCATATCAACAGTAGGCAAACCAAAAGGATTACCCAGCGTGTACCAGGGAAGTAAGAGTGTTGTGAATCCATGTGTTACTGCTCAGTTTCATTATAATTTAAGTGACTACTGGCAGATAGGTGGTTCTATCACCAGCGAGGAAATGACAAGAACGGGCAACTGGAGCAATACTATTCCTTTCGGTCAGCCAAGTGCAAATAAGAACGTAACATTTGTTATTGCCAATCCCGCTATCAGCTTCAATGTACGTGTAAACAGGATGATACCTTTTTACTCATCTTACAATCCTGAGCTAGTACAGTCTGCTATATATTTCGGTGCTTCTGCAGGCGCTATATTCACAGCAAACGACGGTAAGACAATGACATCATCTGATGGCTATGTAAAAGACTTTGACCTGGAAAACGGTAAAGGCTACACTATAGGCATACATGGCGGCTACACTTACTATTACAAGCGCCACATTGCCATATTTGGCGAGCTGGAGCCAATGTTTGCACAGGTATATACCAGCGATGCAAGGGATGCACACAACCTGCAGCAATACCACATGATATATCTCAATGTAAATATTGGCCTTCGCTACCGCTGGGGCTACTATTAATAGATATTAAGGCTATAAACAAAAGCATCTCCTTCTTACGAAAGAGATGCTTTTGTTTTTTTATAGTTTATTATATGCTCCAGCGCTTCTGCCAGGTGGTCTTCCGTATCGGCAAGGATATCCTGCTCACCCGAAAAAATAAAAAGCAGATGTATAGGAGTGGCATGCTTCGGCAAATCATATTCGCTGAAGTAGGTACTATATTCTTTCTCTATGTCAAAAGGCTCTTCAGCCAGCATTTCTACGTGATGTTTCTCTATTGCAGCTGCTGTGTGGCTCGGATCGACATCAGGGAATAGAATGCAAATTGCAAGTCTATTAAGGCTCATAAGGTATAATTTAATTTAGGGATATCTATATCTACTACAAATATTATACAAAATTTACATTTTACATAATATTTTCTTTGTTTAATAAACTTTGACCGGAAAAAAACTATTTGGTTTAGCAGCAGAACATATAAATTTTATCCTGCAGGTATGGTTTTAGTATGCTTTATTGTATTCCGATAGTGTATGTGACTTAAGAAGAAGGTTTTAGCGGAATATCAATGCTAAATTTTAGTGTGTGAAGCTGTCCTTTTCAGGGCAGCTTTTTTTAAAGCAATAAGTCCCTTCGTACGGAGGGACTTATTATTTACTATTTATTACGACGAAAAAATCCTAAAGCTGAGTGGCAGTATATACTACGCTGGTAGTGTAGGTACCTGCAGGGTAT
>JAFDXS010000505.1 GCA_018267795.1 Bacteroidota bacterium
CTCATGCAGGTACCTGCCCAGGTATTCCTGTTCCGTCTGCCCTGGCGTGGGTATCAGTATAGCTTTTTGCTTCAGTCGCAGCAGGTCCATCAGCGTGGAGTAGCCGCTGCGGCATATCACCATACCCGCCTTGCTGAGCAGGGGCAGTAATTCTGTTCTGTTCAGCTGTTTGTGGTAGCGTACGTGTTCCGGTATATCTTTTGGCGGCACCGCTTCGTTGCTCCCTTCTACAAAATGTACGGTACCTGTGTAATGATATAATTGCTCCCATAGTAGCGACGATAGCATGCTGCGCTGCGGCTCCGGCCCGGAAAGTAATATGAGCAAACTATTGTCTCTTTCACTGCCGGCCATTACATCAAGCTGCGAAAGCAAGCCTATATAATAAGTATTTGAAGGCGTTGTATTCGGATGCCCCAGTTTACCGCTCAGGTTTGGGCTACCTGCTGCATCAGGCACCCAGCATTCATTAAAGCGCTGGAGGTACCTGTAGTGTACCTTTTGCAGGCTTTTATCTGCCATGCTTCCCATGCCGCTTTGTATTTCCAACTGATGGGTCATCACTATAGATGGTATATCCGGGTGAAAAAGCCCGTAGCGGTTGTCGGATATAATGCCGTCAAACTTCTCTTCTTCAGCTTTCTCTATCAGCCACTTGTGCTCTGCCCTTATTGTCTTGTAAATTCGGGGAACCTGTAATAATAATGAGTATAAAAATCCACTATTCGTTTTGCCATATCGCACGTTATACCCATCCAGATGAATAGTCTCTATGTTACTAAAGGTTTTATTTATAAAGTTTCGTTGCCATTCATTGCCTGCAAACACCGGACGCTGCTCCTGGCTTAGCAAGTAGCGTATTATAGGCACACACCGGGTGGTATGTCCCAGTCCCCAGTCCAGCGGAGCTATAAGTATTTTTTTACATTTTGCTGATTGCAATTTGCCTATTTTTACAAATGTAAATGCATTTATGAAGCGAAGAACGGGAAATAAAGCCATCATTTTCATCATATTATTAGGCTCTTTACTCATGTTGGCACAAAGTTGTAAGACTACCAGGAGAGGATGTGGCTGTGGTGCTGATATAAATGGCGTGTACGACAGGCATCTCAGGCGATAAAAATTTCTTTTTTATGTGGAGCGGTCAGGATAAGGTTTGGGTACATTACGTGAAGCATATCATAGCTGCAGACATTAATTCTGCTGCGCTCCTCGGCATTTATATCCGCCAGATGAGCCTTACAAAGGCATACATCCAGTACCTGGAAGTAATAGATCTTCAGAAATACAAAGTGGTAAAAGATAAGCTTAAAGTGCGCAAAGCCCTCCGCGATCGCGCCGATATGCCTTTTGTATTTGTAGTTTGCAAAAACTAAAAAAAATCTCCTTTTTTATTAGCGTTACGCTGCACTTTTCTCGTCTTTATTGTTAAGGATTATATAATTCGACAGCTACGTATCACAATCCAAATTATTGGCACGATCGTAGATATATACTAAGTAATAAAATGGTTCGTTATGAGACAGGGATCAAATCAGTCATGGTTGCACTACATTAAGGATATCATAGCTGCAGACGTTTACTCAGCAGTATTCCTTGCAACTTATGTACGCACGGCAGAAAGAAATAAATCTTACTTCCCTAATCTTGAAGTAGTGGATTTAACTACCCACCAGATAATAAAGCAAACACCGGGTGTTCAGTTAGCATTATCCAATAGTGAGCTGGATCCTTACATGTTTGTAATAGGAAAAAACTAAAGAACACAACTGTTGCGTGCGAGCAATGGGATTATATATACATAAACAAAGTAAACGGACAGGACTCCATATCCTGTCCGTTTACTTTTATACAGGGTCCACATCGAATAATATCTGCAGTCCCGTATAGCCCTTTTGGGCGGTAATAAACTGTTTTTGTTCTTTAGCTACTTGTTTCACAGTATCCAGTGTTTTGCTGTCTCGCGGGCATTTTACCCACACTTCATGTATAAACCAATTCCTTACCCGCGATACTATAGCCGGCGCAGGCCCCTGCACACCTATGTCTTCTATCTTCTTTAGCGCCTCTGCCATCTGCACAGCACCATGCACAGCCTTGGTGTCGTCCACATGCTTAAATATTATTTTTATCAGCCTTGAGAAAGGCGGGTATGCAAATTGCTCCCTTTCCTTTATCTCATGCTCATAAAAAGCATGTACATCATGCCCCTGCACCCATTGCAGCACCGGGTGGGCCATATTGTAAGCCTGTATTATCACTTTACCAGCCCCATCCATACGCCCGGCACGTCCGCTCACCTGTTCCATTAGTTGAAAGGCACGTTCATTTACACGAAAATCAGGATAGCTTAGCAGGTTATCGGCGTTCAGTATGCCCACCAGGCTCACCGGTGCAAAGTCCAGTCCCTTCACCACCATTTGTGT
>JAFDXS010000506.1 GCA_018267795.1 Bacteroidota bacterium
AATAGCGTTGCGGCGCATCAGGGTACCCATGATACCAATGCAGAACAAAGCCATGCTTAAAAACAAATAGTATTGTATCGGCATATTTCTTTAAACCCTTAGCGGGCTTTTTATTTTGTTATCTAATTATTCGGCACCTTCTATTACATGATCTTCTTTCTTACCTATCACCACCGCACCTATCATCGCGCTAAGGAAGAGCACACTGCTTATTTCAAATGGTAATACATATTGTGTAAACAATACCTTACCAAGGTTTGTAATCAATCCTATATCTGTTGCTTCTTTGTCTATAGTTGACATAGATGCTGTCCTTAATGCAGCCAAAATCACCAGGAACAGAATACCGCCTGCTATCATACCGGCAAACTGCAATAGTTTACTTTTCTGCGGCTCTACGTCTGCATTCAGGTTCATCAACATGATAACGAAAAGGAATAACACCATTATAGCCCCGGCATATACTATTATATTTACTATCGACAGGAACTGTGCGTTAAGTAAAAGATAATGGCCGGAAATGGCGAAAAATGTAGCGATCAAAAACAGCACGCTATTAATAGGATTGCGGCTAAGGATAACACCTAATGCACAGCCTATAGCCATGATAGTAAGAAACCAGAACAATACCTCGTAAATGCCCATAATTATTTATTGCCTTGTTCTTGCTTTTGAGGGTGAGGAATCAACAGGTCTTCTTTCTTATATATAAAGCCTTCACGCGAATAATTAGCTGGCATCACAGTTTCACTCAAATACACGGCATCTTTCGGACAAGCCTCTTCGCAAAAACCACAGAATATGCAGCGCAGCATATTTATTTCATATTTAGCAGCATACTTTTCTTCGCGATACAGGTTTTCTTCTCCCGGCAGGCGTTCAGCGGCCTCCATAGTTATTGCTTCCGCAGGGCATGCCAGGGCACATAAGCCACAGGCAGTGCAGCGTTCACGGCCTTCTTCATCCCTGTTCAGCACATGCAACCCGCGGAATACAGGGCTGAATGGTCTTTTCTCTTCAGGATATTTTATAGTGGCCTTCTTCTTAAATATATGGCCCAGCGTAATGCTTAGCCCTTTAAAGATAGCAGGCAGGTACAGGCGCTCCCCAAATGTAAGGGGGCTGCGATCCACTGCTGCTGCTCTGTTAGTTAGTTTTTCCATTTTGTTCTTCTCCTAAAATCAAAATAATATGCTCCAGCTTATTTTTCAGCGTTGGCAGTTCAGTTTTTACAACTTCCCATACCATCAGCCAATCCACTCCGCGATACACATGAGCATAATAGTTTCTCGCTGCTTTAATCAGTTGCCACTGAATATCGCTAAATCTATTCTTTAGTTCATCATCCACATGCGCGCTGTACTCTCCTAATACCATCAGCCTTGTCAGCGTTGCATCTTTCACCATATCCTGTCTCAAAAACTCATCTTCTTCCAATCCTTTAGTATACGATTCAATAACACTTACCTGTTCTAGCAGGTATCGCAGCATTTCTATTTCACGGGCAGTATCCATCATGAATGATAAATTTCAACCTTTTCCCGCTCAAAATTCCGCTTTACCCAGCTATGCATCAACTTAATATTAATCAGATCTACTTTTTTGTCCAATATATTTTCCAGTCCCATTGCTATACCAGCATACTGCCACAAACTCATACGCACATCCTCCAATACTATTCCCAGGTCCACGTCACTACTTTCCTTTGCTTCACCTCTTGCATACGAACCAAACAAATACACTTCCTTTACCGGCTTATCCTTAAAATAAGCCGCGGCCGCGTTTTGTATTTGTTGTATTGTCAGCATAGCAATTCATATTCTTACTTTATTACCCACAAAATCACAGCACCTGTGATCACCATATTCACCAATGCTAATGGTATCAGGGATCTCCATCCCAATTTCATTAACTGATCATAACGGAAACGCGGTAAGGTCCAGCGTACAGCCATGAAAAACAATATCATAAAAATCACTTTCGTGATCAACACCAGTACACATATCAGTGAGAACAATACAGGGCTCACGCCTGCTGCTACTTTGTCCATGAACGGGAAGTTATAACCACCCCAGAACAATGTGATAAGTATGGCAGAGCTTACGAACAGGTTAATATATTCTGCGAACAAGTAGAAGCCCAACTTCATAGATGAATATTCCTGGTGATAACCCATGTTCAATTCGCTTTCTGCTTCAGCCAAGTCAAAGGGCGCACGGTTCAGCTCAGCAAAGCTGCACACAAGAAATATCAGGAAGCCCAGCGGCTGTTTGAAAACATTCCATGTCAGCCAGTGGCCGTCCCAGAAGCCATGCTGCTGTGCCACTATCTCACGCAGGCTCAATGAGCCGGTCATCATTAGCAGTGCTATCAGGCTTATACCCATTGCCAGCTCATAAGAGATGGCTTGTGATGCAG
>JAFDXS010000507.1 GCA_018267795.1 Bacteroidota bacterium
TGCTATTATGGGTAATGGCAGCATGCTTCATTGCTTTAAAAAGCATACCACTGACGTTTACCCTTGTGCACTTGCCCTGCGTATGCTTGCCTTTATCTTCTTCCTGTGTTGCAATCCCCAATTTTTCAGTTCATCCAGCACTTTGTCCAGCGAACCGCTGTATGGTGTCAGCTCGTACGTTATGGTCACTGGCTTCGTGGGCAATACCTTACGCAACACAAACTCGTTCAGCTCCAGGTCCTGTAGCTCTTTCGATAATATCTTTGGTGTTATATCACCCAGCGAGCGTTGAATATCCTTAAACCGCATTGGCCCCGCCGACAGGGTAATGATAAGAGGCAGTTTCCACTTACCACTCAGCACATACAGCGCATCCCTCACCGCAGCTGCACTTGCGGTACATTCCTCATGGCTATGCGCTATTTTATCTTTTAGTTCCATAGGCTTACTATCCCGTAGGATACTGGTATCATAAAGGAAATCAGTATCTTTTAGATACCAAAGGTACTTACGTTTGCAAAAAGAAAAAAATTAAAATGAAACGTACGAAGATTACTTACTGGATCAGCACTTCTATAGTTGCCCTTATGATGACATTCTCAGCCTATTCATACCTCACCAAGCCCGAAATAGCAGCCGGTTTTCACCATTTAGGCTACCCAGATTATTTCAGGGTAGAGCTTGCCGTAGCTAAGCTTATCGGCGCAGTACTATTGCTGGCGCCTGTTCCTTCCAGGCTAAAGGAATGGACTTACTCCGGCTTCACTATTGTATTTATCTCAGCCTTTATTGCCCACACAGCCTCCGCCGATCCGGTCAATTATCGCATGATGCCCCTCATTTTCTTAGCTGTCCTTATCCTGTCTTATATATCCTATCACAGGCTCAGGCCAGTAGCATCACCTACACCCGCTACATCACTTTCCAAAGCATAAACACACTATCATTACTGCAAACAAAAAAGCCACTGAAATTCAGTGGCTTTCTTTTGTGGAACCGGTGGGATTCGAACCCACGTCCAAACATATGCTCGATAAGCTTTCTACATGCTTATTCCGGAATTGTATTTCGGTAATCAGCCGGATCCGGGCGAACCTACTGCTTACCTACGCCATTTTAGTTTCGCGCTGCAGGCATGGCTACTGCATTGCTATCCTGTTTTTTTTCGAGTTAGGCGGCAGTGCTGCTACAGGCAGCGGCGCTCTGCGGCCAAAATGGGTGCGCTAATCTAATTAGGCAGCCATGGCATACTGTGTATTGCCATTTGAAGTTTTGAGCATTCAGATTTACGTGCTGACCACACAACGCACGACATGCTTACTTACCCCGCCCTATGCTGTCAAAACCAGTCGGCCCCGGGTAATAAGTTTAAATGTTTCTCAAAGAGCAACTGCAAATTTACGAAATATTACTGCATCATTTCGTTAAATATCAGCAGCTTATTTCAGCCCTTGTCTAAAGTGGGCTATCGCATAGTCTATTATTTCCGCATGGTCAAAAGCCAACTCTGGCAATTCCTTTATGTCAAACCACTGTGCAGTTGCAGCATCATCAGCCGCAGCTATTGTCTGCTCCTCCGGGTTAATATTCACCTGGAAGACCACAGACACCGTCCTGAATCGTGGGTCCCTGCCCGGCTTCCCATATGCCTTTAGTTGTTGCATTGGTTTCACCACAACACGGGTTTCTTCCTGTAGTTCTCTTATGGCAGCAGCCTCCAGGTCTTCATCATCCTCCACAAATCCCCCCGGCAACGCCCACATCCCTTTAAAGGGATCATTCTTACGCTGTATCAGCAGTATGCTCAGTTCTGCATTCACATAAGCAAACACCACAGAGTCTGCAGCCACCTTTATATCTTGTTGTATCATGAAAATGGATTTACTTATCTATCTGACATAAAAATAAAGCCGCCATCTTTTACTGCAAAACAAGTTTTATACTCCCTTAATTTAAAATATCAAAATTGGCAACCCCATATGATAAGAGAACTGCAGCCCAGCCCATGATGGAGCCTCAATTTTGCAGGAGACACGACCGATAAAGCCCAATAGAACCAAATAAGCTCCCACGCACACTGAAGCTCAATAGCCTCACAAAAGCGGCATAATTTCAGCTCCATGCCGCTGATAAGAAAACTACACAAAAACGTTTCTCGACCATAATATCCATATCACAAATCAATGAATGTTACAGATGATAAGAACGCTACAGTCCAGCCCATGATGGAGCCTCAATTTTGCCGGAGACACGACTGATAAAGTTCAAAGAGAGTCGATAAGACCCCACGCATATATCAGCTTAATAGCCCCCACAAAAGCGGCATAATTTCAGATCCATGTCGCTGATAAGAGAATTGCATCAACAGCGTAGAGCTACTTTTTTTGCGGGCGGAGCAGTAGCAAAAAAATCCCCTTT
>JAFDXS010000508.1 GCA_018267795.1 Bacteroidota bacterium
AATATGGTGATAGCAAAAACAATCGCCGCATTTGGCCGCATAGATGTTCTTATCAACAATGCTGGCATATATCCTCCCGGCTGCACTATAGAGAATATTACACAGGAGCTTTGGGATAAGGTAATGGGCATCAATCTTACCGGTCCCTTCATTGGTACCCGTCTTTGTGTACCATATATGAAAAAGGCAGGCAAAGGAGCAATAGTTAATATCGACTCCATTGCAGGTATTGTAGGCGGTAACGGCCCTGCCTATACAGCCTCCAAAGGAGGCCTGCGCCTGCTTACTAAAGACAACGCCGTAGAGCTGGCAAAGTATAACATCCGCGTAAACTCCATACACCCCGGTGGTGTCCTTACGCCCATGACAGAGCCTTTGTTTGTAACAGAAGAAGCAAAGGCTTCAATAAAAAATATGTGTCCTATGGAAAGGATAGGGCAGTCTATCGAAATTGCTTACGGTGCTTTATACCTCGCCTCTGATGAGGCTTCGTATGTTACCGGGGCAGAACTGGTAATAGACGGTGGGCTTGTAGCCAGGTAATAAATATTGTTCACATTTAGTATAAATTTTATGAGCAAAACAGTAAAAGTATTAACGGCATTATCAATAGTAGCTGCTGCCGGCATGGCTATTGGCGCATTATACGCACCGGATAAAGGAACAAGAACGCGTCGGAAGTTACTCAGGCAGGGCAAGGACATTTGCAATACCCTCGAAAATAAAATAGAAGAGGGCCGCGACACGCTTGATGCGTTAAAGGATGCTGTAAAAGAACAGGTATCGGTAATAAGCAGCAAGATGGCGCACAAGTGCTAATAGTACAGACTTCGTAATCACTCAATTAATAGCCGAATATGAAGAAGTTTAAAGCTTGCATAATGCGATATGTTTACTTACCTTTTCTGCTATATGGCGCTATATGCTTATTGCCTTTTCGCAAATCAAGATAGAAGAGCTTATTAAGCAGCTCGGCACATCTATAGTCTCGGGCTTAAGTAGTGAAACTGCTGCACAGAGGCTATTGGGTCAGCAAAGGTTAGTCAAAACATCTTCCCGTTTTCAGCGGGAGTTAAAGTTGCTTATTCGTCAGTTTACCAACCCATTGGTCTTATTATTGGTTGTGGCCGTTGTGCTGTCTGCTTTTTTAGGCCAGGCCACTGATACGCTTATTATTCTTTTCATTCTCCTGGCCAACGGGTTCATGAGTTTTTGGCAGGAGCTTAATGCGGGCAGGGCCGTAGAGCGTCTGCAGCAAATGATACAATTAAAAAGTAATGTGCTGCGCGATGGAAAAGAAATAGAGATACCCATTGAGCAAATAGTGCCCGGCGATATTATTATATTAAATGCTGGCGATGTTATACCGGCAGACTGTAGGCTAATAGAAAATAATGAGCTGCATGTAAATGAAAGTTCGATCACTGGCGAATCATACCCGGTTGAAAAAGCGCTTGCAGAAGTGCCGGATGCAGCACCTATCGCCCAAAAAAAGCAATTGTATCTGGCAGGGTACAAATGTAGTAAGCGGTACGGCAAAGGCTCTGGTGGTAAATGTCGGGTCTAACACAGTGTTTGGACAAATGGCCCATAGTCTCACTAAGGATGAAGAAACCGCTTTTGAAAAGGGCATCAAAAGGTTTGGTTATTTTTTAATGCAGGTTACTATTATCCTTTCCATTATTATTCTTTCCGTCAACCTGTATTTCAAGCGCCCTTTATTCGATTCCGTTTTATTTGCGCTTGCCATTGCCGTTGGTATGGCGCCTGAGCTGCTGCCCGCTATCATGACATTTGCCATGTCCTCGGGCGCCAGGCGTATGCTTAAGAAAAAGGTAATTGTAAAAAAGCTTTCATCCATTTTCAACTTTGGTGAGGTTAATGTACTGTGTACAGATAAAACCGGAACGATCACAGAGGGCACAATAAAGGTGAAGGAGGTGGTAAATAGCTACGGCCAAGCAGACGATAAAGTAAAACTGTATGCATTTCTAAATGCCAGTTTCCAGCAAGGCTTTTCAAATCCTATAGACGATGCCCTTCGGCAGACTGTTAATACTACCGATGGATATACAAAGGTTGATGAAGTTCCCTATGATTTTATCAGGAAGCGCCTCAGTATAGTCGTTGCTCACGCCACCGGGCAGGTAATAATAACAAAGGGTGCCGTAGATAATATCCTTGAGGTATGTACAAAGATGGTTGATAAAAAGGGAGATATAGCTGATATTGATAAGGATGCTATCAACCGTTATTATGCCGACTGCTGCAGTAATGGCTTTAGATTAATAGGTATATGCTATAAGAATATTGCTGCAAATACCATCACCCGGGCTGATGAGCAGGACATGAATTTTATGGGCTTTGTAGTACTGGAAGATCCGCTGAAGGAGGGTATTATAGATACGCTTAATCG
>JAFDXS010000509.1 GCA_018267795.1 Bacteroidota bacterium
TAGACCTGAGCGGAGCAGCGAGGGGCGTATACTTTGTAGAGTTCATGGCAGATGGCGAAAGAATGATCAGGAAGATGGTGCTCAAATGATAAGTAAGTAACCAATAATTAAAAAAACCGGGTAAAAAGCCCGGTTTTTTTAATTATTATTTGTTGGGTTAAATTATTTTTATATAGCTTTATGGTTCACCAATAAAATTATATTCTTATGAAAAAGATGTTAATCGTAATGTTGCTGTTCATTGTATGTAAGAATGCGAATGGACAAACAATTACTATTACAAACCATTCTTCCTGTTCTTACTTTTCAAATGTAACAGCAAGTGACGCGTCACCTTTATGCCCGATTACTACTGCCTATTATGCTCCCGGAATAAACATACCTGGTGCAAAAGGCGGCATTCCTTCCGTTACGACAATAAGTTCGAGCGCACCTTGGTCTACAACACCTCCTCCAGGTTCATTTGTATGGAATAACATAATGATAGACGACTATTTATGTGGAGGTATACAAATTAATTTTGCTATAGGCACTTGTCAAGCAGCATCACTTTCTACAGGTTCGTATTCTTTTCCTTGCACCACATGCGCTGGCTCAATTTCCTGGTCATGGTCAATGTCCGGAGTTAATGCTAACATTGATATTTATTAATTGCCATTACTTATAGAAAGGGATTTTGATAGCTAGTTAATCAATTCCTTTCTATTAAAATGATTAAAAAAGAATGGGCGGTTATTAACTGCCCATTCTTTTTTTAATGTCTTTTTAATACTTTTTTACCCATTTACCCAACCCTTTTATAAATGCTTAGGTCTATATTCAAACCTACCTTATCTAATGCATTACGCATTAAAATAATAAACCACCTATTTCCTCCATTATCACGAAGCAGTAACCAAAAGCAATATGCAAAATAAAACTATGTTTTGTTTTGATGACGATTTTCTGGATATAAATCATTGAAAAATAGCTGATAGTTACTATTTTGATTTTTTTTTTAACAGAAACTTAGATTGTTAAAGTTTTTTAAATAAATTACACTTAACATCATTATTAAAGAATGGTTAAACATTAGAGTATGAATACAATCCTTACTTCTTTATTATTAATGAAGAAAAAACAATTATTCAGGCGCATTTCAATGCTCGTATTGTTAGTGATGTCATTTACAAGTGTAAATGCACAAAACTATCTTACGCAAGGATTTGAAAGCTCTACCTTCCCGCCTTCCGGCTGGACCTTGAACACTCCTTCCGGCTCCAGCGACGATGGAGGCCCTACCGGCTGGGCATGGCAAACAAGCTATGGTGCCTCTTTCCCCGGCATACCAGCCCATAGCGGAAGCGGTATGGCGTGGTACAACAGCTGGGATATATATTCAGGCGGTTATTCAAATCTGATAACACCTGCAATGAATTTTGCAGCCTATACAGGAGGCAGCAACCAGGTATCTTTCTGGTATTATAACTATTCAGGTTCTGATTACATGAACGTAATAGTAAATACAACGGCAAGTGCAACTGGCTCATCAGCTACAACGCTGGCAACCATTAACCTGAGTACTTCATCATCAGGCTGGCACCAATATACGTACACTATACCAAGCTCATTTAGCAGCTCTGCAACAGTATATGTTATTTTCCAGGCAAATTCAAATTATGGGTATGATGAAAACATTGATGATATATCTGTAGATCACATACCGCCATGTAGCGGTATTCCGGGGGTAGCTTTAATACCATCCGCCGGTAAGATAAGTGTTTGTTCCGGGGGCACTGCCACTGTATCCGGTGCTGGCACCAGTGTTTCTTCAGGACAGGTATACCAATGGCAGACATCAACCTCGCCTACCGGGCCATGGACGGATGTACCAGGAGCTACCAATACTACAGTGACGACTACAGCAATAACTTCTACAAAATATTACAGGCTTAAAGATTCTTGTACAGCAAGCGGTGGCGTAGGCTACAGCCTTGCTGATACAGTAGCTCCGGGCACACCTACTTATGCATCATTGCCATACGTACAGGATTTTGAAAATTGGCAAAACTATTGTACCTCGTACGATATACCTGGCGGCAACTGGTCTAATACACCAAGCTCAGGTGATGGTTCCTGGCGTCGCGAAGACCAGGGATGTTCTTACGGTGGCTGGACAAGCACCGGTTGCTACACTTCAGGTTTCTATACAATTACCCCTGTTAGTCCATATACTTCTTCTCATGGCGGATCTCATTGTGCACGTTTTCATGGGGCCGTAAGCTATGGTTATCTGTCGGCTTCTTCAACACCATGGAGTGGTGCTTTGGACTTGTATGTAAATTGCAGCGGAACAGGTAATAAACTATTGCAATTCTTTTTCAAAAGCCAATGGCCGGGATACACGCCTGCAGGGCTTTATATAA
>JAFDXS010000050.1 GCA_018267795.1 Bacteroidota bacterium
CTCCCTGGAAACGCATATTGGTACCTATGTTGCGAAGGGTAATACCAAAATGGTAATTATCGCGCTTGCCTGTTACATATTGTACGCCAGCTTCAAAACATGCACCTGTAGCATGGATAGAAGTAAGCTGTTCAGAAACAAAGGTAGCTGCTATCCCCGCACGAACACTGTTAGAGAATTCCTTTGCAAATCCCAGTTCGAAATTCAAGAACTGTGGTTTGTATGTACCTATACCACCTTCAGGATTGTTATAGTCAGTTATGGTAATATCACCAAAGCTCATAGACATGATATTTAACCCTATCACACCCAGGTTTCCAAGCTTTTGTGCTAACGCAAGATTATTAATAGTTACCTGTGAATTGGTAAGGTATATTACGTGAGATACCCCAACATCTGTTTTTTCAACTTCCGCCAAGCCAGCAATATTTGTCTTCATAGCTTCTACACTTGAAACGTATGAAACATTCATTCCAAATACGCCGGTTGTTTGCGCCCATGGATTTATTAGCAGCTCCGTAGCACCTGCCTGGCCTGAACGATCCTTATTTCCGGCGTATACCTGTGTGCTCAATCCTAATGCACAAACAGCCAAAGTAGCTTTCGTAAAAAAGTTTTTCATAATCATTTTACTAAAATCTTTTTTATAGTAGGCCGCCATGGCGGCCCTTATAATTCATTATTAATATTGAGTAGCATCTATCGGACGTAATGCACCAAACCAACGCAATACAGTTTCACCAATACCATCGGCCTTAACATCCATAAGATACATACCGCTTGCAATCTGTAAGCCTGCAGAGTTTCTTAAATCCCAATCAAGATAAGATACATTAGGATCAGCTTTGGTAAGTGTGCGGATCAATGTACCGTCTAGTGAATAGATATTTACAGTAGCATGAGCAGGCAGGTTAATAATCCTGACACGTGTATCCAAACGGCTTGCTTCATAACCTGCATAACCGTAGTATGGGTTTGGTACAGGCTGAATTCTCTTGAGTAAGGCATTCTTATCTGTATGAGCATTTACCGGTGTCGGGGCCAGATCTGCAGTGCTAAACGTATAATATGGCAAGCCCCCATTGGGTAATAAGGAAGCATTAGGAGTAGGATTATTAGGTCTATTAATTCTGAAATTTGTATCTGCAGGGTTAAAGAATGCATATGGCCTATCAACCCTTATTCTAATCCTTGTTTCTGTAGGTATTTCACCTTGAGCTAACGGCAAGAAATGAGAAATGCTATTTAACAATGGCACACCGACCCATTGAAAAGTTTTAAAAACCTGTCCTCTTAATGTAATTGATCCACGTAACTTAATTCTGTTTATTGAATCTCCATCGTATCGTGTATTCGTTACATATATATAATGCTTACCGCCAAAAACAACATCACCAGTAGGATTAAGAACTGTAGAGGTAGGATTCCAAATCATGTCAGCACCGTTTTCTTGTTTTAACCAAGAGTCTTCGCCAAAAATGATGTTCATACGTTCACCAGTTTCCTGATTAATTGCGTAACCTGGGAACCATGAAGTACCTACATTATTTGTATCCTGGTCATATATAGGAGTACCGTAATTATCAACATTACCTGTCCAGCCTAGATGGTTCCTTAATCCAAATTTAGGCACATTTTTTTCTGCAAGTGCAGGATCTTCTTGTTCTTCTAATACTAAACATTTACTCCATTTACTTTTATCACTAGTAAACACTATATCAACACTATATAGCGAGTCCAGACCAAACTGGGTATTCTTTAAAGCTACAGCCCATCCACATGCGGATGCATTTGTTTGACCGAGCCAGGTATGATAAAGTCCTACAGCACCCAATGAATATGGAGCCCATGACGATACTGTATTAGAGTTATTGCTAAGCAGGTACTGATAGGCGAGCATACTGTCGTATTTACCGCCGGAAAGAGTAAAATCACAAAATATAGTCGTATCTCCTATTCCAGGATTACCACTTCTCATCCAGTTTCTTGGATCTGTTCCTGACTGGTCAGGAACACCTGCAAGCCAAGGATTAGATGGATCTGTAAATGTAACATCAGATGTAATATATCCATTACCGTTCTGTTGATCATCACCAGGACGCAATACTTGTTTCACTTTTACCGATATACCATATTTCTCAATGATTTGTTCATTAAGTAAGTTTAAATTAACCTGACTAAATATTGTATCTGGCAGAGAACCACTCGTTGGCTTTGCTATTAAAGTCCAAGAACCAGAATCCGGTATAATACCTTTATCATTGGGCGTATTGAGCGCACCGTTAATATACAATTCCCAGGTAGCAGGCTGAACTTTAACCGGATCTATAACTTTTATATCAACTGGAGCATGCCCCTCCTGGTAAACAGGTTGTTTTACAATATAACCTGAATCTCTCATTAAGGCAATATTTTCAGATTCCTGTGAAAGTTGCAAAACATTACCCCCATTCCCTGTTCCTTCAATTCTTTTAATGATTACACCAGAGCCATAATCAGCGTTCAATACAGTACCCATATTACCATAAGCCGGGTTAGGGATTACAGTATCAACAGGTACTGGTACTCCGCCTTGACCGTGAGAACTTTCTATATATGCCAGTTCTTGTGTGGAATCAGTATGTCTTGCATTAAACGGTGAAAAATTGTTATATGCATAGGCAATAGCTACGTAATAATAGCTCTTGTAGTTTACCAAAGTTTTATCATTACCTGTAGCAAACGCATCCTGGGTAAGTTCAAAACTGTGCACTATGCCGCTATCCTTACCATTTACTTTTATTTGCGGAACCCATGTAGTGTCAGAAATATCCGTCCGCTTAGTGTAGTTAATTATTCTGCTAACACCATTTCTAATATCGCATTCAAAAACTTCCACTGCTTTAGTTGGGTCAATTTCTCCCTGAGAATTATAAATTTGGGCAGGAGTAACAGAACCATCTGCTAACTGGAATACGCGATAGCCCTCAAATTTGTAGAGAGAATCCGCAGAATGAACATATTTTGACGCTTTGGTAGAAGCCACTCTGTATTTAGAAGAGTCCGAATAACCATATTGTTCCCTGAAGTTATTACTATTAGCATCGTTAAGCAGATAAAATACTACTTTTCTGTTAAGTTCCCTTACAACCATTCTTGGTGCGTTAGGTCCTTCAATAGTTTTAAAGTTAGCATCAAATAAAGCTTGTGCAGCATCATCAGCAGCACGGATACCTTTAAAAGAAGTATTAGGACAGCCCCCAACATTTGGCACCCATACTGCGCCTATAGTAACGTCCTGTACATCGCCCGCATTTAAAGTAAATGGGCCAGAAGAGTGAATAAATCTCCTGTCACCAGGTACATTTTGACATACACACTCTGACCATTCGCCTGATCCTGTTTCCGGATTACCTGTAAATACAAACCGTGAAATTGGGCCTTTACCAAATCCAGCTGAGTTGGTACCAGGGCCTGAAAAATCATTAGAAAACCGCTGACCTTTTCTTATTGAACCGGTCATATAGTTATATATTTCTACACCGTTTGTTGGATTACCAATGTTAGAGAAGTCATTATTATAGTAATCAAACACAGTCATCGTCAGAGTGCTATCTTTTTGTTTACCTGTAACAGGGTCAGTTATCTTTCTGATTGGGCCTTTAAAGAAGTCAACACCCACCATCGGAACATGAGAACCATATTCACCCGCAGATCCGGTGCCATCGATTGTTTTACCATTATAAAGAATACCAAGGCCCCTTACAGTATCACAACCTATATAATCATCAAATGCATAACCTAAATCGGCATCACTCCATGTAGTTATGTATGCACTATCGAGAACATTTATTCCTTTGTTCGTTATGTGATAGTTATAAAAAGTAGCATCATTCAAGGCGTCATTTGTTGAGTATGCAAAAGCACTTGCCTGCACTTCAAGGCCTATTGATGCAGTTTGTGTTTGTTGTTTAATATTACCCACATCATTAAAAACCCACCATATATATTGGTCACCATTGATATCAGGGTAGTCGCCTAAATCGGGTTCATATTGGCCATTGCCATTCATATCCACAAACGGTGCATACGTCTGATCTCCAAGGCCTAACAGTTGACCATTTGCATCCGTAACATTAGAATTCCCTTTCGCTGGCCATTGATTTATTACGTCAAACTGTGAACCTGAAGTGTTACCACCTGATTTCTTAAGTGCTATAAAACTTAATATATCAGATTTGTTAACCTTCCAAAACCTATCCCATGAAGCACATTGAGCAGTAGTAATTGTGCTGTTTTTATCTAATGCCCCTGGCCAATAATCATTACCATCTTGCCTATAGGTTTGTGCTGCAACTTTCAATTGCCCTTGTTTATCAAAGCCACCAATCCAGCACGAACCGGCAAATAAAGAACTGGCACCTCCGCCTTTGGGTACTTCATATGCAGCTTTTGCTGTACCTATATTCCACCACATATCACCACCAGTCATTAACCTTGCTCTCACATTGTTAATATCAAGGTCTATGGTAGCTGTTGCTGGTTGGCAAGCAGCTGCAGTAGTACGCAGGGCTGGGTGTTTTGAGTGTCCTGTGCCCTCTGTAACGTTGGGTAGCGCCTTAACTTGCATAGCAGCACTTACCAACCCTGCACAAATAATTGCAAACCCTTTATTTTTCTTTAACATCATAACCTTATTAAAGTTATTATAATAATTTTTACTAGAAGATGAAATTAACACCTATATATAACTGTCTTGGCAGGTTGTAAAAACCGTCAATAGAACCATTATTCCTCAGTGTATATATATCAGTATAAGAAGCAGCATTAGTTTGGTTAGCCAACGTCGCTTTACCATAAGATGAACTCAAAAATCCATTATCACTCGCTGTACCAGTATAACCATATACATTTAGCACATCTCTGATATTCAACACATTCTGTGCATAGATATATGCATTAAGCGTATATTGTCTTGGCATCTTTGCGCCCTCAGTGAGGGGCTTTTTGCGGAATGATAATGCAAAATCCTTATCTATACGCATATCGAGGCCATAGTGCCAAGGAAGGCGAGAACCGTTAATTTCTCCAATAATAGTGCTACTAACCGGATCCTGTTTTCTTGTATACGGCTCACCGCTTCTTGCTCTAAATATCATGTTGATACCAGCATTCTGGAAAACATGGTTCCCACCAATGGTTGGACCTTCGCCCTGATCATATCGATAATCCGCATTTACTGTGAAGTTATGACGCGAATCAAAGTCAAGATATGTCACATAGCGTAAGTTAGGCAAGCCTGCACTTATAAAATTTTGAAGTAATCCACCTTGAGCTACATAACCATTACTTTGTCCGTTGTTACCAGAAAAAGCATTCGAACCGGTACCTTCAGCAAACTGCAATGTATAGGCAAGTGTCATCTGAAGGTGACCTATTCTGCGTAGGTCATATTTTAAAGTCAACCCTTTTGTAGAAGACAGGTCGCGGTTACCATATGTATAATATGTGATTGGCCAAGCGTATAAATATGGCCTTACCTGTATCTGATCTTTACGTTCTTTATAGAATGCAGAAATAGTTACTGCAGAGTTATCTGACAATTTTTGTTGAAAACCAACTTCATAGTCAAATACTCTTTCTGGTTTCAGATTTGGATTATTGACAATCTGGTTAGCATTAGTGCTTAAGAAGTAATAATCAGCCGGCGTTGTTATTACACCAGTTGTAGGGCGTTGAGAATAGACATCGTAGTGACCATAAAGTAAGCCTACATCAGATATCGGGAAAGAGAAGGAGAGACGAGGCAACACACTAACTGTAGGTGTAAAGTCAGTGAATGTATTTTCCGGATGGAAATTGCCTGAATTTATTTTCTCATCCTTAAAAGCTGATTGTATCAATGGTTGAGGGTCACGACCACCTGTTGAATTTTTTAATATTGCAGGATTCTCAATAAAGTTACCACTGGCATCATACCAATTATCGCCATTTCTATAACCCACCACATTAGGGTTTTTAGAATTATTATCATCAACATATACCACCGCGTTACCAGGTATATTTGATGGGTGGCTACTAATTTGTGATGCAGTCATTTCAGGATATAGTGAGTATGGATCAATCAATACTTTGTTTGCAGCATCATAACGCTCTAAACGTACACCTAAGTTGAAATTGATATGCGACAAAGAGAACTTATCTAATATATAGCCCGCAGTATAGTTTGGCGTAAAAGCACCAATTGGTCTTGTATAATTGTTATTAGCATCCTTAGCGGTCCAGAAATCATTAAAATTCACCTGACCATTTTGAACCTGACCAGTATAGCTATATCCATAATAATTTACAAACGGATTCCCTGAATTTAATAGTTCATCAGGCGTAAACATGCTGAGTGAAAAAGTATTGGGATCCAGGCCATCTATATTTATCATCTGAGTGCCGTTTACAGGCATATTTAACTTCGCTCTCAAGTTTTTATCAAACTGTGTTTGAGCTGTATCATTTGAAATATAATTATATGCGATTGTATCTGATGGACTAGGTGAAACAACCCCATTTTTCACCTGTTCTTTAGTATAGCGCTTACCATTAATAATAACAATAGGATTAGCCCTATCCAGGGTAATTTGATTATTAGTCAATGTACGCATCAACTGCCACAAGGACTGTGTAAAGTTATTTCTGTTTTCAGATACTGAATATCCTCTTTCTGTTTGTTGTTGGTAATACAAACCAAATTGAATAGCATGTTTTGTTTTACCTGTTTGCAAATCGAAAGAGGCATCAATGCTGGCAGAGAATTGATTAAGGCTTGATTGGCCATAGCCACCATAGGTGGTACCTACGTTTGAAAAATAACCATATGTATAATATGGTAAGTCTCCATTCACCAAAGCATTATTTGCACGAACTCTGTCTATGCCGGTTGGCAAATAACCTGCAGTATTATAGTATTCAGAAGTATAGTTAGCTAAAGTCGGGTTAAGCTCAGAACGCTGAAATGTTAGATAAGTTGGCTGTAAGTCTTGTTGTACAACGCCAAGTTTTTTAATAGCTGTATCAAAACCAACCTGATAATTTTGAGCATATTGTTGTGTGAATTTACCTACATATTGGTAATCAAAGATGTTATGCTTGAACTTAGGATCTTCTGTCCCTGTATAATCGTATTGATAATCTGCCTGAATTGTATAATAAGCATTGGATATTACACTTGACTTTTCATCACTACCGGTATTGTTTTTACCAAACTTCTGTGAGAAGCGAACCCATCCACGACCTGTAATATTTGTAGAAACAGGGGTAATTTCAGGTGCAAACAAAGTATAGATAGCTGAACCGGCATTTCTTTTTGAATAGTCAAATGTACCACCTGCAGAAAGACTTAGGTTATTAGGTAATCTAAAGTCAAGGTGTGTATTTAAGCGGCCTTCCTGGATTAAACCATTAGGATTTGCATTATAGTGTGTTAGTTGATCTTTAGTTACAAACTCAGTAGAATATTTATACGTTGGTAAACCATTTTGATCCACAACAGTTAACGGATTTTGTCTCAGGTTAGCAAGCGTTGTACTATTAGCCTGGTAATATCCATTATAAGTCGGATATCTATCTTTATCATAATAGTAATCACCGCCAAGATAAAATGTTACCAGCGGCGTTTTTTTGCCGGCAGAATCTTTTTTGCTGAAAAGCGGACCCGACAAACCAAAGCTCACCAGGTTATTATTAAAGCCATCAATAGAGTGCTGCAGCAATACATTGCCTTTAAATGTTGTAGAACCGCCTTTTGTAGTTATGTTAACGATACCACCCGAAGCATCACCATATCTTGCTGGTATACCAGAAGGCATTACCTCTATCTGGTCTATTGCACCCTGGCTTAGGTTTATACCGCGGCTACCTGTAACTAACACACCATCAATGATATATTTGGTACCATCGGTACGACCACCTTCAATGCTCACAGCACCACCTGATGATTTCTGAGAAACACCGGCAACTGTAGCAACCGCATCATTTGTCTGGCGGGTTGGAAGCCTTTCAATGTCTTTAGATTGTATAGTAGTTATCGGACCAGGATTGTTAGAATCCACCAGTGGAATTCGATAAGCAGTGACTGTTGCAGGTCCTAATTCTACTGATTTATCCACCAGTTGAAATTTCAAACCAGTTGTTTTATCAGGTGTCACAATTACACCTGTTATAGTGTTGGTCTGATAATTGATGTATTTAACGGTAACAACATAAGTACCGGCATCGATAGGTTTAATAGAGAAACGACCATCAATATCGGTTTGTGCACCAGCCTTTGGCACACTACCTACTGAGGCCTGAACGATTGCACCTATAATAGGCTCGCCGCTCTTTTTATCCAAAACAACACCACTAATTTCACCAGGAGCAGCCTGCCCAAACGCTGTAGCTGTAACCCCGATAAATAGCAATACGAATAAATAACGTAATGTACGTACCATATCCTGCATTAAAAATTTATAACCAAATGAACGGTAAAGGTAAAAAAAACTGTTAAAACTTAAAACCTTAACAAAATGTTTTTTGTTAGTAATCAATTATTTCATATATTATTCTCCTGCCTCAATAACTTTCTTTAATATCACTGCACTCATCTTATATAAAGCTTCCTTACTATATCCTGCTATGTGTGGTGTAATTATTACCTCCGGTCTCTTTATCATATCTTCAAGTATTCCTCTTATTTCGCCGCTCATCCGCTCCAGTGGCTCTTCTTCAAAAACATCCAGGCATGCACCTTTTACTTTCCCGCTCTTCAAACCCTTTAACAAAGCTTTAGTATTTACCACTATACCTCTAGACGTATTAAGCAGAATAAATACCTTGCGCATGTTTGTAATAAAATTGTCATTAAAATAATGACGGGTATCTTCTTGCAATGGAACATGAAAACTTATAATGTCTGCATCCTGATAAATTGCCTCCAGATCGTTGCAGCAGGATACATACGAAGGAATATCAGACCGTTCATATTTATCATATACAAGTATATTCATATCAAAAGCCTGTAACTTTTTAGCCAGTGCCCTGCCGGTATGCCCAAAGCCTATTATACCAATTGTTTTCCCCTCAAGCTCCATTCCCCTATTCTCATCCCTTTTCCACAAGCCATCCATTACCTCATTGTGGCTCCATACTATTCGCTTAGTAAGGGAAAGCAACATCCCAATAGCATGCTCGGCTACTGCATTACAATTACCTTCAGGACTACTGAAACATTTAATTCCTTTCTCAGCAGCATATTGAAGATCTATTACCTCCATACCGCTGCCCATACGCCCTATCCAGCGTAGCCCTGGAGCCGCATCCAGCAATTCTTTATTTAGCTGCAGCCGTGTAGAGGTAACAACGCCAATACAATCACGTATTAACTCAAATGCAATAGCCTGGGTTATTTTCTCTTGCATTATACATTCATAGCCTGCCTGCTTCAGCCCTTCCAGCAGCACAGCGTGTACTGGCGCTGCTATCAGCACTTTTCCTTTGTATCCACTCATAATTGATATTGCTTGTGTATGGCCACAAAATCAGCTACCGATAACTGTTCAGCACGTTTGTCCATTATACTGTCGGTTAAAGCTTCAGGAGGTAATGTTCCCTTCAATGCGTTGCGCAGGGTTTTCCGTCTTTGATTAAACGCAGCCTTTACCAGCTGAATAAATTTCTTCTTATTAGTGATACCATATGGATTATGCAGATTTGTCAATCTTATCACCCCACTTGTTACTTTGGGTGGGGGAGTAAAGCATTTCTCATGCACATCAAACAGGTATTCAACCTTAAAGAATGCCTGCATTAATATACTCAATATACCAGATGTCTTTGATCCAGGCCCTGCAGCAACCCTTTGTGCCACTTCCTTCTGAAACATCCCTATAACCTCATCCACTTGCGGTTCCCAGTCCAGTATTTTAAATAATATGGGAGAAGAAATATTATACGGGAAATTGCCAATGATGCTGAAATTACCTTCAAAAGGAGCATCCGCGGCCAGAATATCCTGCTGTATTATTTTATCATTTAATATAGGATACATCTTGTGCAGATATTGCACTTTTTCCGCATCTATTTCGATGGCTTTGTAATTTATTTCTTCGCGCTGTATCAGGTACTTGGTTATTGCTCCTCCACCCGGTCCTATTTCCAGCACTTTCATGCCTGGCTTGTGTTCCAGTTGCA
>JAFDXS010000510.1 GCA_018267795.1 Bacteroidota bacterium
ATCTTTCAGCATCTCCACATTGCTCCTATTGTCCAGTTGTACCGGCGCTGCTGTTTCCTGGTTCTGTTCACTTATCACATAAGGTATCTTTATAGAGAAGGTTGTTCCTTCGCCTAGTACGCTCTTAGCCGACACACTGCCGTACTGTAGCTCTACCAGTTGCTTCACTATCGCCAGCCCCAGCCCGGTGCCGCCATACACACGCGATATATTTGTATCGCTCTGCACATAGCTTTCAAAAATGCTGTTTACTTTATCCTCAGCTATGCCTATGCCGGTATCTGATATATCTACCAGCAGAAATATTTTTTGGTCATTTATAGGCTCAGTAGAAACTTTTACTTCTACAGATCCTTCGCTGGTAAACTTTATAGCATTTCCTATTATGTTTATTATTATTTGCTGAAAGCGCAATGAGTCACCTTTCAGCACTTCCGGCACTGTGGTATCTATAAAGCACTTCAGCGCTATGCCTTTTTCATTTGCCCGCAGCAGCAATGGGTACATGGTCTTCTTTATTATGCTGCGCGGCTTAAAGTCTATCGCCTCTAGGTGAAATTTACCTGACTTTATTTTAGAGAAGTCCAGCAGGTCGTTAATGATGGCCAGCAGGTTTTGTGCAGACTCCTGTATAGACTCCAGGTATTCTTTTTGTTCATCGTTTACTTTTGTTCCCAGCAGCAGGTTGCCCATGCCTACTATGCCATTGAGTGGTGTGCGTATCTCATGGCTCATGTTTGCCAGGAATATCTCTTGTGCTTCTTTAGCTTGTTCTGCTTCTTTTTTTGCTTCCAGTATTATTTGTTCCGACTGTTTTATGAGGGTGATATCGGTATCAAAACCACATATCATTTCTATTTCGCCCTGTTCATTCAGTACCGGGAATTTCTGTACCCACAGGTTGGTCAGCTTCCCATTCTTATGCACAAAATCCGATTCGTAGGTTACGGGTCTCTTAGTTTCTATTATTAGTCTGTCCTTTTCTATATGTTCCTTTTCTATTTCGGGATAGTTGACATGCAAAAAGGCGCTCACCTCTTCGTCGCCATTCAGACCCAGAAAGCGTTTTAGCTTGCTATTCGTTATTAAAAAATTGTTTTGCGTATCTTTTATATACACCAGCGATGGGCTGTAGTCCAGCACCTTTTGCATCAGCAGGTGCTGCTTGTCTGCTTCCGCCTGTGCTTCTTCCAGTTGCAGTTGCAGTTGCTTTTGTTTATTTATGTCCCATAGCATCAGCAATAGCTCTTTCACATTGCCAATATTGTCTTTATGCGGGTATATATGGCAGGCTACCCAAACGTTTACCCGAGACTTGGTAAAGAGCTGTACCTGTATTTCATCATATTCCTCCACCTTATCCATGTTGGCGATGATGTCAGAGAGCATGGGCCTGAATTCTCTCGGCACACACTGTATCATTTCCAGCCCTATCACTTCATTATTTTCATAACCGGTAATGCGACTAATATTTTCGCTCATGAAGCACACAATACCTTTCTTGTCAATCGTAATGGTAGATACGCCCGAATCTTCCAGCAGCATTTTATATTGTGCATCCTGCTCCTGCAGCCTGTGTTCCTTTATCAGCCTGCGGCGGGCATCTTTAAGAAAGTATCTTAGGGCAAGGATTACACTCAATGTAAAAGCGATATAAGTAACTACTGAAAATATAACGTCGCTTAGGCTATTTCCTAATAGGGGGTGATAGTACATATAAATTCTATGTACCAGCAAAATGCTTGGAAAAAAGAGAAAAGATAAAAGAATCGCGTACACCGGGCGGCGTTGACTCATAATATTGGACAATAATTAGGCCTTGAAAAGAGAATCAAAGCATTAAAACGAAAATAAGAAATATTTGAGGTATTTAATTTATATGGAGTAAAATAATATGAATAAAAACCGGATCTGCCTTCACATTCGCTTTTTTAAAAATCATCGCCATTGGGCATTATTTCTCATACAATAATCTTAACTTAGAAGCTATATACGTAATATTATTAAATTGTTTGTATGAAATTAAAATCTTTACTTACCCTATTTATTCTTTTTCTTTTAGGCAGCACCCAGGGCTTGAATGCCCAGGTTTTGGTACATAGGCTCATTGGCATAGCAAATGCTCAATATACGAGCGGCGGTTTTAGCCCTACAGACTCTACTGCACTCTATTATTCAAAGCTCAGGACCAGCGATATAAAAACCGGCGTGTATAAATACGATTCTGCCGTAGTCTTTTCTTACAACAGCGGTTACAGCCGGTTCACCAAGACGACTAATACTTTTTATCTTAATGATTCTACAGTGTTCTTCAGACTGTATTACTGGGCAGATACTACCAGCCAGTGGAACATATATTCTTCCACTCACTTTTTATTCAATAGCATAGAGCGCGATTCT
>JAFDXS010000511.1 GCA_018267795.1 Bacteroidota bacterium
CTGTCAGGCCTTTATACTTGTGCAGATAGTGAATGAGCAGCAGTATGATATGGTGTGCATCTACAAACTGGCCATCTTCATCATAGAGGCCTATGCGGTCAGCATCGCCATCTGTAGCAAGGCCTATTTTTATTTCGGGAGTTGTAGCAACTGTTCTTGCAAGCTCCTGCAGGTTTTTATCCAGTGGTTCGGGAGCCTGTCCGTGGAAGCCGGGGTTTTCATCGCAATGAATAAATACGGTATCAGGTAATAAGCGGCGCATTACATTCTGCCCCGCGCCGAACATAGCGTCATAAGCCAGCTTGAACGGAGATTTACTCAGTGCTGCGAAATCAAATTTTTCCTGTATGTAGGTTACATACATGTCTTCAAGGTCTACATATTCCAGCATGCCTTTGGATGCCCAATGCTCAAGCCCTTCGGTGGGAATGGTAACATCCGCCGGTATCAGGGCCTCAACCGCAGCAATGTCTTTAGGGCTGGAAGGGCCACCGTGTGCGCCTTTCAGCTTATAGCCATTGTATGATGGCGGATTGTGAGAGGCAGTGATAACCACACCTTGCTGTGCTTTCATGTGTAATACGGCCATAGATATCATGGGTGTACTGATGAAGCCTTTAGCCAGCAATACTTTTACACCGTTAGCGCAAAGCACTTTTGATACTACTTCGGTAAACAGTTCGCCACCAAAACGGCAATCGTGGCCAACTACTACCTTAGGATCTTTTTGCTGTTGCAGCAGCCAATCAGCCTGTGCCTTAGCTACACGGGCTACATTATATACTGTGAAATCGAGGGCGATTATAGCACGCCATCCGTCGGTACCAAATTTGATCTTGTCAGGAGTCATAAATAAAAAATATTCTGCGGTGATACGAAAACTGTGCCCGGTGCAACTTTAACACAATCTTCATTAAAGGTTCGCAAATTTAATAAACCTTTGTACGCGCAAGCGCATTAATTTTATTGAACGAAAAAACACACAATGTCTCAAGATACTAAAATTAGCTCCATCAATCCGGCTACAGGCGAAGAAATAGGCAGTTATACAATACATGATGATAAACAAACAGATAAGGCATTAGTACAAGCTCATAAAGCATTTGGCGACTGGCGGAAACTGAGCCTGAAGGAACGCGGAGCAGTACTGAAAAACATAGCGCAGGAGTTGCGCAAGCAAAAAGAAAAGCTAGCCTTGCTGGCCACAAAAGAAATGGGCAAGCCCATACAGCAGAGCAGAGATGAAGTGGAGAAATGTGCTAAAACATTTGAGTTTTATGCGAAAGAAGGACCAAAGTTCCTGGCAGATGAAAAAGTGGAAACGGATGCACGTAAAAGCTATGTGAGCTTTCAGCCGCTTGGTGTAGTGCTGGCCGTTATGCCATGGAACTTCCCTTACTGGCAGGTGTTCCGTGCAATGGGGCCGGCGCTGATGGCAGGGAATACTATGATACTAAAACACGCATCGAATGTGAGTGGCTGTGCTATAGCTATAGAAAAAGTAGTGAAGGATGCGGGCGTACCTAAAGGTGTTTTTCAAACACTGGTATTGCCTTCGTCTGAAATAGCAGATATAATAGCCAGGCCAGAGATAGCTGCGGTGACCTTTACCGGAAGCACTGCGGCGGGCAGAAAGATAGCGGAGGCTGCTGGCCGCAACCTGAAGAAACAAGTGCTGGAGCTTGGTGGCAGCGATGCCTATGTGGTGCTGGAAGATGTGGATATAGACAAAGCCGTAGATATATGCGTAACCGCTCGCCTTACCAATAGCGGACAAAGTTGTGTATCGGGTAAGCGCTTTGTAGTAGTGAAGAGCATACGCAAAGAGTTTGAAAAGCGCATGGCTGAAAAGATGAAGGAGATAGTGTATGGCGACCCAATGGATGCCGGCAGCAGGATAGGCCCTATGGCCCGTGTGGACCTTAGAGACCAACTGCATGAACAGGTACAGCAGAGCATAGAGAAAGGAGCAAAGCTGCTTTGTGGTGGTTTTATACCTGAGGGCAATGGTGCTTACTATCCTGCGTCAGTGCTTACTAATGTGAAAAAGGGAATGCCGGCTTATGATGAAGAACTGTTTGGCCCGGTGGCTGCTATAATAGAAGCAAAGGATGAAAAAGATGCCATACGCATAGCTAATGACAGCATCTACGGATTAGGTGCCTGCATTATATCGAAGGACAGGGCACATGCTGAAAAACTGGCTGCTACCGAACTGGAAGCGGGTAACTGCTTTGTGAATGATAATGTACACTCAGATGCCCGCCTGCCTTTTGGTGGTGTAAAGCAGAGTGGTTATGGGCGAGAGCTGGGCAAATTTGGGATACACGAGTTTGTGAATACAAAGACTGTATATATTAAGTAGCAGTTTTTTGAAAGTTTAGTATTGAATTTTTACAT
>JAFDXS010000512.1 GCA_018267795.1 Bacteroidota bacterium
ACGCCTACCATATTCACCGAGGAAAGCGAGCGTATTCAATACAAAGGTGTGCTGCCCATCAGCCCTGAAGACAATAAGCTGGAAAAAAGTTATGGCCTCAATTGGGACTTTAATTACAAAACAATTTTAGCTGGCGGCAAAATAACCTGCAGCATTAATCAGTTGTTTTTCTACACGCGTTTAGATAACCCCTTGCTCTTGCAGATTACCCCATCTGGTCACTATGCATTTGTCAACGTAGCCCCGCATTTCGATGCCTTGGGTGCAGAGACAAACATAAAGTTCGGTTACGGTCATTTTAAGCTATTCCTCGGCTACACCTATACGGATGTAAATATTCATGGCGATAATACTTTACAGGCAAATCCATTAACGCCAAAACATCATACCAATTCTGTATTGATGTATGAGGTAGAAGATAAATGGAAGCTCGGCCTCGAAGCCTATTACTATAGCCCGCAATTATTAAGTGATGGCACCACAGGCCGCGACTACTGGCTATGTGGTTTCATGGCAGAGAAAATATGGAAGCATTTCTCACTTTATATCAACTTCGAAAATTTCCTTGATAGCCGCCAGACACGCTTCGGAAGTATCTACACAGGCAGTATTATAAATCCCCAGTTCAAAGATATCTATGCCCCACTCGACGGTTTTGTCTGGAACGGAGGTATTAAGATTAAAATATAGCTTGCTCCCAAAGTTCGCTTAGCATACGCCCGCTAAAATCATTCCACATAGCGGGCGTATCGCCGAGCATTTCTTTCAAAGCCGGATTATTGCCAATACCCAGGAAGCCCATATTTAGATTTTTAGCCGTCAGGTAATCCCACTTGCCGTCGCCTATTATTATTGCCTTGTCAAATTGTTTCCGTTTATAAAAGATCTTTGCCTTTGCTACCGCATCAAGCACTATCTCCTCACGGCTATCCATCTCATCAGATGTTGATAGTAATAACTCAATTGAGCCAATGTTAAATGATTCAAGTTTGGCCAAAGCAAGGCGCGCAATAGAGCCGGTAGCAAAAACATAAGGCACACCATTTGGCTCCAGTTGCTCTTTAATAAAGCTGCGGGCACCTCTTATCTCATCTACCTTACTTTCAGCCGTTAATTCTGCATATCTGCTGCCGGTCAGTTCATAAAACTGCTTGATTATTTCTTCATCCGGCTGCACACCATGATTTCGAAAATATATTTCACAGAAGATAAAGCGATCCGTATGGTGCTTATACGTCCCGAATTCCTCCTCCTTCTTCAGCTTCATTTCCCCCAGCACAGCAGCATACAAATCCTGGTGAACTTTTATGCTATCAGTCAGCGTACCGTCTATATCAAATATTATTAAAGTATTGTTCATGAGTTCTGTTCTGCAAAATAAAAGTATCACTTGGATAAAGAACCTGCTAACCTCATTCAAATGTGGATATCTTCTTTTGGAACCCCCATGTTAATAATCCTACCTTGCCTAATAGAAGCCGTCATGTCGACCGCAAGGGAGACATCTCCTGAAACTTTGCAACCAGCCTGATCAAGGCACAATTGCATATACGTTCTTTGACATACTGTAAACCCTACTCCCGGCGATGCCATACTTCCGGAAGACTTTTATTGCAATCAACCGGAAATTTTGTTATAAGTTTCTGATAATCAATAACAAAAACCCGATGCGAAAATTTCCGCCACCGGAAAAAACCGGAAATTCCGGTAATTAACAGAGAAGGAACATTCTAACCATATATAATGATATTTTCCGTCATATTGCCGCATTCATCCACATTGTCGCATTACTCAAAATAGGTTAGCTTTGCACTCTCATTTTCCTCAATATATATATGCAGGCAACACTCGAACAGGCCACCAAACTCGGTCTTCGCGAAGAAGAATTTGAAAAAATAAAAGAAGTTCTGGGTCGCACCCCCAATTTTAATGAAGTAGCCATGTACTCTGTTATGTGGAGCGAACATTGCAGCTACAAAAACTCCATAAAATGGCTTAAGACCCTCCCGCGTGAAGGCGCTCGCCTGTTGGTAAAAGCTGGCGAGGAAAATGCCGGTCTGGTTGATATTGGCGACGGTTGGGGCTGCGTATTTAAGATAGAATCTCATAATCACCCTTCAGCTATCGAGCCTTTCCAGGGCGCAGCTACAGGGGTAGGCGGCATTCACCGCGATATCTTTACTATGGGTGCCATGCCTATTGCATCACTTAATTCCCTCCGCTTCGGCGAGATGGACAATCCTAAAACCAAGCACCTGCTAAAGGGTGTGGTAAAGGGTATTGGTCACTATGGCAACTGCTTTGGTGTACCTACAGTAGCGGGCGAGGTTTATTTCGAAAGCTGCTACCAGACTAATCCGCTTGTGAGTGCTATGAGCGTCGGGGTCTTAAGGGTAGGG
>JAFDXS010000513.1 GCA_018267795.1 Bacteroidota bacterium
GGTGGCTTTACTAAGGTCTTAAGGTTTTGAAAGAACGACTCATAGTTTTCAAAATCACGTTTAGTCATTAACCCCATCTCATAAAGGTTGGGAGCAAAAATATAGGCATCCTCATATATGGTTCTGTCCTGTATCACCGTTTCCTTGCCATTGCGTATCTCTATTAGGTGCTTTAAACGATTATTCAGGAAGTATATCTGCAGGTTAAAAGACCAGCGGGGCATATCCTCGTAGAAATCTACCAGGTATGGGTTATGCTCTACATCTTCGAAATGTGGCGTCCATTTATAATGTTTTGCCAGCTTTGCGGCTAAAGTAGTTTTGCCGGAACCAATGTTTCCTGCAACAGCAATATGTTTAGTAACAGACTTAGGAGGCATACATTATATAATATGACGTTAAACAGAAGCACACAATATAATGCGCTCTTTCAAAAAAAATCACTTCGCTTAGGGTTTGCAGCTAAGTTTTAATAATAATTTATTCCTATCAGCTTTCTTGCCCCGGCTATCGTTTCTGCTGCACTTGCGCGGGCCTTCTCCGCGCCGTTCCGCAGTATTCTTTTTATTTGTGCTTCGTCTTTTTGTAGCTCTGCAGCCTTTTCTCTTATAGGTTTTACAAACGCCACCATATCTTCCGCCAGTTGCTTTTTCATATCCCCATAGCGTATGTGGCAATTATTAAACGCACTGCGAAAGGTATCTGTTACCTCAGGCTTAGATACCATGTGCATCAGTAAAAACAAGTTTTGTATATACTCCGGCATTTCACTGTCAGGCGCAGTTGGGCCTGAGTCTGTTTTAGCCTTCATTATTTTCTTACGTATCGTATCATCATCGTCAGAGAGGAATATGGTTGCATTTGTATTTTCACTCTTGCTCATTTTACCTTCACCATCCAGGCTCATGATCTTCACCGTATTCTGGTCAAACCGGAACACGTTTGGCTCCGGAAAGAAATCACCGTATCTCGAATTAAAGCGCACTGCGAAATTCCTGGCCATTTCCAGGTGTTGCTCCTGGTCTTTACCTACAGGCACTTTTACCGCACGGTGTATCAGTATATCCGCAGCCATTAATACAGGATAAGTCAATAGTCCTGCATTTACATTATTAGGCGACAGGCGTACCTTATCCTTAAAGGTTGGCACTTTTTCAAGTTCGCCTTTATACGCAAGCATATTTAGTATCAGGTACAATTCAGGTATTTCAGGTACGTCACTTTGTGCATAGAGTGCCGCCTTCTCCGGGTCTATGCCGCTGGCTATGTTTTCCGCTACTACCCTGTACACATTTTCTTTCAGGTCCTTAGGGTCTGGGTGTGTGGTAAGCGAATGGTAATCTGCTACAAAAAAGTAGCAATTATAATCTTGCTGCATCTTCACATAGTTGTGAATAGCACCGAAATAATTTCCTAAATGCAAAAAACCGGTAGAGCGTATACCGCTTACTACTATTTCCTTATTCATATCGGGGGCAAGATACAAAAACCTGCCGTTTCTCCCGTGTTGGCACCCCGTCAACATGTTCGCGCAGAATAGACACACCCTTGTCATTATAATTGCATTCCTTCCCTAAAAATGCTGACACGATCACATTCTTTAAATCTCTCCCATATTAGCTTCCCGCCGGCACGTTCGTGCAGAACAAGCGCTATACGATCACATTTGTTTGTGGATATGTTTTCTTGGGTCCACTCATTACGGATAGTATCTTGCATACGACTGATAAAGTCGAGTTCTTTGCGACGCCGGATTTATTGCACACGGTATAAATAGGCCTCATTATACCCAATTATACCCTCGTCCAATCCCATGAAACAAGCTACAGCATGTACTTTCAGCCAAAAACGACAAAAACAGCTATTTTTTTTGAGAATTATACCTGCTGTGCTGCTATCGTCTCACCATGTTATTCAGACCATTTTACATGAACATTATATCCTCATAAAATAAATAAATCAAAAACTTGTTCACACGTTTGATATTACAGGCTTTAGCCAAAGCGGATATCAGTTCAGATATTTTTTAGGACAATTGAACTATTTTCACAGTATAAATGGACTACTCTAAGCACGAAAACTCACTAAGCGATGTACATCAATCGGTAGATCCTTCATTAGCTAAAAGCCGCTGGAAGAGAATATTTTCTTTTTTCGGCCCTGCTTACCTGGTAAGCGTTGGCTATATGGATCCTGGCAACTGGGCTACAGATCTGGCTGGTGGCAGCCAATTCGGCTATCGTCTTATCTGGGTATTGCTTATGAGCAATTTTATGGCGCTGTTGTTACAGTCCTTAAGCGCTCGTCTGGGCATAGTGCGTGGTCGCGATCTCGCCCAATGCAACCGCGAAACATACCCGCCCGCCATTAATTTTATATTATATATCCTGGC
>JAFDXS010000514.1 GCA_018267795.1 Bacteroidota bacterium
GGGTACCATGCTAGCGAACTCGGCATAGCACAAAGCAGAAAAACCACAGGCTATAGAAACAAAAATGAAAAGAAGTACTATACCGGGCCCACCATCAAAACTGGCCTTGCCAATGGTAGAGAATATACCTGCCCCTACTATGGCGGCTATACCCATAAAAGTAAGATCGCGCGTAGTAAGTACCCGCTTCAGTGTGCCCGTGCTATGGGCTTCCAGTTCACCTGCCGCCGCCTCTTTCTCTATCTGCGCCACAGATTTTCTACGAAAAAAATCCTGCTTCATTTATATGTGTATAGTATAAAATAGTAATCAAAAGAAAATACCCGTACTTACATTTGCAGCGTAAAATAAAACATTATGAACAAGCAAGTAGCGGAATTTAATGAATACAGGGGCAAAATGAATGAAGTGATACTGGGGAAGAGCAATAAAGTAATAAATAGGCTCTTTAACCTTGACACAAATACCTATGCGGAGGGAGCACTAACTACCAAAACAAAAGAAATGCTGGGCCTGGTAGCAAGCATGGTGCTGCGCTGCGATGACTGTATAAAATACCACCTGGGAAAATGCCATGAAGAAGGCATAACAACAGATGAAATGTATGAAATATTTGCGGTGGCCAATATAGTAGGCGGTACGATAGTAATACCACATACACGCAGAGCGGCAGAATACTGGGAAGCCCTGCAGGAAGGCTAAATATTTACTTCCTTTTTGCTTTTGTATGCAGCAATTACCTCTTTGTATAATTGCTCATACATAGGTACTATATGTTTCTTTTCAAACTTACGGGTATGCTGAATAGCCGCTTTTTTGAATTGTTGCAGCCTTTCATCATCACTAAGTATGTGTATAGCGTGCTTAGCCATATCCTGTATATCTCCTACATTACTCAGATAGCCCGTAACACCATGTTCATTGATTTCAGCCAGTCCGCCTGAATTGGTAGATATAACGGGCACGCCGCAGGCCATGGCCTCAAGCGCCGAAAGGCCGAAGCTCTCATACTCTGAAGGCAATAGGAACAGGTCGGATATGCTTAATATTTCATCTATTTCCTCCTGCTTGCCAAGGAAGCGCACTTCATTATATATACAAAGGCTTCTCGCCAACTCTTCTGCCATTTGTCTTTCCGGTCCATCTCCTATCATCAACAGTTTTGAAGGGATGATTTCGCGCACGCTTTGGAATACTCTTATCACATCCTCTACCCTTTTCACTTTTCTGAAATTGGATACGTGCGTTAATATGCGTTCACCACTGGGCGCCAGCATTTTCTTAAAATGCTCTTTATTGCTTTTATAGAAACGCTGCACATCTACAAAGTTGGGTATGACGTGTATGTCTTTCTCTATTTTGAAAGATTTGAACGTTTCCTCCCGCAGGTTATTAGATACAGCGGTAATAGCATCAGATTCGTTGATAGAAAACGTAACTACAGGCGCATACATCTGGTCACGGCCCACCAGCGTAATATCTGTACCGTGCAGCGTAGTGATGAATGGAATATCCTTGCCTGTCTTTTTTAATATCTCCCTGGCAAAATAAGCAGCGGATGCATGTGGTATGGCATAATGCACATGCAACAGATCGAGCGAATTATTGGCAATAACATTTACCATGGTACTGGCAAGTGCGCTCTCATATGGCGGGAAATCAAATAAGGGATAGGTCGGCACCGAAACTTCGTGGTAATATATATTGGGGTGAAAATTAAGGCGTACAGGTTGCTTATAAGTGATAAAATGAACTTCATAGCCCTTTTCAGAAAGGGCCATACCAAGCTCTGTAGCTAATACACCACTACCACCGAAGGTTGGGTAGCAAACTATTCCTATTTTCATTCTGCTATTCTTTAATCTATGCCTGCAATAACAATGCCTGCCATGCAAATATCAAATTAAAGTGCGATTCCGTCTCTATAAGGCAATCAGCTTTAACAATAACCAAGGGCTTATTAATAAAGAATTAATCTTTCTTAGCATTTGCCAGCAAATAGGCCCGCACAGTAAGCCCGTCGCTTTTGCTTAAATGCGTACGAGGCAGCATACCTACCAGTATCCCATCCCAGTCATTGGCATTAAATTCACTTGCTGCGTGCAGCTTATGACATTCGGCGCAGGGTGCCTTATACAAAGCCATACCCTCATTTAGCTGTGCTGGCGTATAAACCGTAGTATCAGTAAAGTGGCTCGTGGCAGGTTTGCCAGATATTGCCTTGCCAGTCTTGTTAGAACAATTGACAAGAAAAAACACTGTGGCAGATAAGGCTGCCAGGGTGCATATTTTTTTCATTTATGAAAATTTATACGGTAAAAATACTGCTTTATTAATCACAAGAGCGGTTGACATTACATACGATGCCAAAATGAAATTATCCTAATTTCTC
>JAFDXS010000515.1 GCA_018267795.1 Bacteroidota bacterium
ATTCGTATATCCGCCGAAAGAACCGATGCCAGCGCCGCGTAATAATGCGTATGTACAAACTGCAGTGGCAAGCACTGCGCCTGTATCTATTGAAAAGGCATCTAAGACAGGTAATATAAAAGTAGATAACGATATGCCCATAGCGGCACCAGCACCTGCTGTAGCAGACCAAATACCTGCTACACCTGAAGCCGCTTTAATAACGACTCCTAATACCGACTCTTATATAACAAAACCACAGTCGGAAGAACAAGCTACTACACCGCAAGTGCAGCAGCAAGTAGCAACAGAAGAAACAAAACCTGCAGTACCTGAAGAAGCTGCTAAAGTGCCAGCTACAGAAGTACCAGCTGCGGCTATTGTAAACACCTCTACTCCTCCTGCAGCTACTACGGAAGTTAGCAAGCCTACAGAACTGGGAGAAACGCCTTTATTAAAAGACGATGGTCAGCCTGCTAAAGCCGAAGTGGCAGTGAAAGAAGCTCCGGCTGCTGAAACAGTAAAAGAAGAAACACCTGCTGCGCCACAAGCTCCTGTTGCTGAAACCACGGTACTTACAGAAGAAAAAAGACCTGATGTAGCCTCAGCGCCTGTTGCAAAAGAAGAAACACCGGCTCCGGTTGAAGCACCCAAAGCTGCAACTGAAGCACCCGTAGTAACTGCAATAGCACCGGTTGTAAAAGAAGAAATTAACACCCCTGCTCCAGAACCCGCGAAAGCAACACAACCCGTACATATCGATGCGCTGAATAATGATGTCGCGCAAAAGCCTGCAGATGCTACAGTAGTTGCGTCAATTAGTGCTCCTGCGGCAGTAGTGGCAGAAACACCTACTGCAAAACAGGATGCCGCACCCGAAGAACCACAGGATGAATTTTCGCGCCTGAAGGCCAGGCTTGATAAAGTGGTGTATGCTAAGAACGATAAAGGAACTACCTCTGCACCAACTGTTGCTACCACTCCTGTGACACCGGCACCTGAAGCAAAACCTGTAAAGGAAACACCCCCAGCTGAAACTGCTAAAATAAATGCAAGTGATGCCGCTAAATTCTATACAGTAAAGAAAGGTGATACTGCCTTCAATATTGCAAAGCGTAATAACATTACTATGCGCCAATTGCTCAACTGGAATAATCTTGACTTCGAAACTGTAAAAGTAGGCCAGCGCCTGCGTGTAAAGGAATAATATGTCTAAGGTGCTGCTGCATGACAAATATTTTCAGCCCTATATAGCTGCGGCTGAGATACAGCAACGTATTCAGGAGATTGCAGCAGAAATCGATAAAGACTATGCTGGCCTTGATCCCTTATTCATTGGCATTCTTAATGGCTCTTTTGTATTTGCTGCAGATCTTTTCAGGGCTGTAACTATCAAGGCAGAGATATCATTTATTAAGCTTGCATCTTACCGTGGCACCAGCTCCACAGGCAATATCATCACCGCCATAGGCCTGGAAGATAACCTGCACGATCGCCACATCATTATCCTGGAAGATATAGTCGATACTGGTAGAACTTTATTTTCGTTTTTACCGGTCATAGAACAGCAAAGCCCTGCTTCTGTACGAATTGCGGCATTTCTTTCCAAGCCAGATGCACGGCAGCACGAAGTGCCGTTGGCATATACCGGCTTTGAGATACCCGACAAGTTTGTAGTAGGCTATGGCCTGGATTATGACAAGCTCGGCCGCAACCTGCCTGAGCTATACATACTGGCTGACTAATAAAATATAGAAGCCGGTAAACTATCCTCTTTTACCAGGCCTGCAGCTTTTGCTTTATCAAACAAAGTATGAATTGCTTTATTGCCCACAGGGCCCAGGTCTGTGCTGTATTCATTCACATATAGGTCTATATGCTTGCGCATTACATCTTCTTCCATCTCCTGTGCATTATTCTTTACAAAGTCTGATAGCTCAGGGTAATTGTTCCATGAATATTGTAGGCTCTCTTTTATAATGCCATCAACAGTAGCGCAAAGCTCCCTATCGAAGCTGCGACGTATTACGATACCACCCAGCGGTATGGCAGCATTTACATTGTGCTCCCACCAGTCGCCGAGGTCTATCAATTTATTCAGGCCCTTTTGTGCGTAGGTAAAACGGCTTTCATGTATTATTAAGCCCGCATCAAAAGAATCTGCCGATACTGCATCCTCTATATCGCTGAATAATATTTGCGTTTTGTCCTTAGCTTGCGGAAAGGCGAGTGTCAGCAGTAGGTTAGCAGTAGTATTAACCCCTGGTATAGCTATGCGAAAGTCTGCAATGTTAGCAAGGTCCAGCTCTTTTTTTGCTATCAGCATAGGGCCTACACCTTCGCCCAGGGCTGAGCCACTGTGTAAAAGTGCATAATGACCTACTGTATGCAGAAATGAATTATAGCTAAGC
>JAFDXS010000516.1 GCA_018267795.1 Bacteroidota bacterium
AGGGAAATGATATTGTCTAAGCCATCAGTGCGCAGTTCCTTTGCTGATGATAGCGACGGACACAATACAGTGATACATGAGTTTGTTCATCTGTTGGACAAAGCAGACGGCGCTGTAGATGGTGTACCTGAATATCTGCTTGCGCAGCCATATATTATCCCCTGGGTCAAAAGAATGCACGAGTCCATCGCACAGATGAGGCAGACAGGAAGATCAGATATCAACCTGTACGGGGCGACTAACGATGCAGAATTTTTTGCAGTAGTATCCGAATATTTTTTCGAAAAGCCGCATGAGCTGGAAGCACATCATCCTGAACTGTATAAGATGTTGGAGCAGATGTTTCACCCGCAATAAACTTTTTTATTTCAAACACTGTTAGTATATCAGTTCAAACAAATGAATATGAAGGAACAGAACTATAACAACCACGTAAGATATTATACCTCGCACCACTTTGTATTTTATCCTGTAGTGACTATAGCCTTTATTATCAGTATAAGATGTACTATTGTTTATCCTGCCCAGTCCTTTGTGTGGGTGGCTATTAGCTGTCTCCTGGTATTAATAGCTTGGTTGTCCTATATGATGCGGCAGCACTATGCGCTGAATAACCAAAATAGGATAGTGCGCCTGGAACTGAGATTCAGGTATTACATTTTGACAGGACAGCGCCTTGAGCCTATCGAACAGAAGCTTTCATTCGGCCAACTGGCGGCATTGCGTTTTGCATCAGACGAGGAGCTACCTGCGCTCACGGAACGTGCCGTGAATGAACATTTATCTTCAGATGCAATAAAGAGATCTATAAAAGATTGGCAGCCTGATAATATGCGGGTATAAGCAGGATGCTATGTACTTATAGGTAATGTTTATTGATTCCCGGTGTTGGCAAGATATTTGGATACATACAGTACCTAATCATTCTACAACATAATTATGGATACTAACAGACTTTCTGAAAAGATGCTGGCAGCACTCAATAGCCAGGTTACCAAAGAAGCACATGCCGCACAGATATACATATCATACGCATCCTGGGCAAACGATCAGGGCTATGATGGTATTGCAAATTTCCTGTTTCGCCACGCCCAGGAGGAACGAAACCACATGATGAAAATATTGGAGTACATCCTGCAGCGTGGTGCGAAGCCTAAAATAGAAGCAATACCAGCACCAGATGCCGACCCTGCAAACGTAAATGATTGCTTTGAGAAAGTATACAAGCAGGAAATAGACAATACAAGGGCGATATATAACATTGTGAACCTGAGCATGGAAGAAAAAGACTGGGCTACCTGGAATTTCATGCAGTGGTTTGTAAAGGAACAGGTAGAAGAAGAAACTCTGGCAATGAACCTGCTGGATAAGATAAAGGTAGCTGGCGGGAAAGATGCTAAGTCAGATGCATTGTATATGCTGGATAAAGATCTCGAAGGCGCGCCCGATGATGCTAAGCTGGCACAAGATGTGACAGCTACAAATCCGTAACCATTTCTAGTTTATAAAAACGAAAGCAGCGCCTTATCATGGTGCTGCTTTTTTACTTAAAAGCAAAAGCGTTCATTCTATTTCCCTGTGCTGTCCATCTTATGATAAGTGGCGTTAGCACCCGCGCCTGAGCCAGTGGTACTATCCACAGGTGTGGCATACTGGTTTACACTATCCGGCACCGCAGGTTTGTTAATTGATGATGGTGGCGTATCAGGTGCTGAATTGTTGCCACCGCATGATGCAGCTGAAATGATAGCACATGCACAGATGATATAGATGAGTGTTTTCATGTTTTTAGGAATTTAATATTGTTAATCTTTTCACTGTCAGTGGCTTAAAAATAATGCCAACCTCTTAGTGGCATATTATTTATTCTTCTTTAGAAAAAGCATTTATGGAACAGGATAAAAGGAATAAGGACGAAAACGCAAACAGGGGTAGTGGTCCCTTGCCTGAAGAGGCATTTAATAAGGGAGACGGTAAGCACGATGAAGAAAAGGCGCATGATAAAGAATTTCTGAAGGAAGCTATGAAAGGTAATCTTGAAACTGCTCATAAGGATAATACATCCGGATCGGCCACTGAGCGTATAGACGAACAACAAAAACAAGCTGATAAGGATGCGCAATCGCAAGATGATGAATAATTAGCTAATATAGGTAACAAAAAAGAGCAATCAGCCTAAAGCTGATTGCTCTTTTTTGTTTTGGATAGTTAAACGATTAATGATGTTTCTTCGATTTCACATCTTTCCTATTGTGAGTAGTTCCTTTCCCTTTATAATCTTGTTCTTCATTTTCGCGGCTATCCATATTGTCTTTATTTTCAGGCCTTTTGCCGCCTGACTGTGATGCATGTGCATTAGTGCGCACATTGTTTGGCTGCTGATGC
>JAFDXS010000517.1 GCA_018267795.1 Bacteroidota bacterium
GGACTTAACCTCCTGCGGTGATTTGTTCATTTTTATATTAGTTTTTTTAATGAACCATAAATTCCAGGTAATGGTTGCCGATGGCAGTCATACCGGTTTCGCACAAATTATTTGTGATGAAATGGCTGCTTCTGCAAAAGCAAGAGGCACGGGCATAGCCAAGCGTACGCCTGAATATATAAGCATGAAAATGCTGGAAGGAAAGGCAGTGATTGCCTTTAGTGAAGACGGCGTATGGGCAGGTTTCTGCTATATAGAAACATGGAGCCATGCACAGTATGTAGCCAACTCAGGCCTTATCGTTTCTCCCAATTTTCGTAAGGGCGGTCTCGCTAAGGCCATAAAGCAGAAAATATTCGAGCTTAGTCGCACAAAATATCCTGAGGCTAAAATATTTGGCCTTACTACTGGTCTTGCAGTAATGAAGATAAACAGCGAATTGGGCTATGAACCTGTTACCTATTCTGAATTGACTCAGGATGAAGCCTTCTGGCAAGGCTGCAAAAGCTGTGTCAATTATGATATACTAATGAGCAAAGAGCGTAAGAATTGCCTTTGTACAGCTATGCTTTTTGATCCCGCTGATAAAATAATACCCCCGGCTAAACCGGAAAGCAAGAAAGAAAGAAAAGAGCGCTTCAGTCTGTACGAGCGGTTTATGCGCATAAAACAATGGCGTTTGCTCAAGCAATTTGTAAGATTTGCCGGCTTAAAAAATATTATTCCTTCACAACCATTATTAGTAAAAAAATGAAAAAGGTGGTACTCGCCTATAGCGGCGGCCTCGATACTAGCTACTGCGCCATTTATCTCTCTAAAGAGCTGGGGCTGGAAGTGCATGCGCTTACTGTAAATACAGGCGGCTTTACTGAAGAAGAAATAAAAAATATCGAAGCGCGTGCTAAACAGTTTGGCATGGCTTCTTTTAAAAGCGTAGACGTAACTAAAGACTATTATGATAGCTGCATACGCTATCTTATATATGGTAACATATTGAAGAACGCCACCTACCCGCTAAGCGTAAGTGCCGAACGTGTGATACAGGCCATGACCATAGCACAGTATGCAAAAGAAATAAATGCCGACTATGTAGCGCATGGCAGTACAGGCGCAGGCAATGACCAGGTGCGGTTTGATATGATATTCCAAACCATAATACCCGGCATTGAAATATTAACCCCTATACGCGACAAACGCCTGAGCCGTGAAGAAGAAATAACCTTTCTGAAGGAGCACGGCATTGATATGAATTTTGAAAAAGCAAAATATAGTATCAATAAAGGCTTATGGGGTACATCAGTAGGTGGCAGGGAAACATTGAATTCCAAAGAGTATTTGCCTGAAGATGCGTGGCCTACACCTGTTTCTAAAAACGGTAGTGAAGAAGTAAAGCTAAGCTTCAGAAAAGGAGAATTGATAAGTGTAAACGATGTGACGTTCGAGCATCCTTCGCTTGCTATTCAATTCCTCCAAACCATTGCACAGCCCTATGGCATCGGTAGGGATATACATGTGGGCGATACTATTATCGGTATAAAAGGCCGTGTGGGTTTTGAGGCCGCTGCACCCATTATTATAATAAAAGCACATCACTTGCTTGAAAAACATACGCTTACCAAATGGCAGTTGTACTGGAAGGATCAGCTGAGTGCATGGTATGGTAACTGGCTACATGAAGGTCAGCTGCTTGATCCTACGATGCGTGATATAGAAGCTTTCCTGAAAAGCTCACAGCAAACGGTGGCGGGTGATGTATTTGTTACACTACAGCCTTACAGGTTTACGGTAACGGGTATAGAAAGTCCTAACGACCTGATGAGCAGTAAATTCGGCAGCTATGGCGAGATGAATAAAAGCTGGACAGGCGAAGATGTAAAAGGCTTTACAAAGATGTTTGGCAACCAGACTGCTATCTATCACATGGTAAATGCTAAGAAAGATGATTAAGGTAGGCGTAATAGGTGGTGCAGGCTATACCGGTGGCGAGCTAATGCGTTTGTTGATAAACCATCCTGATGTGGAGATTGCTTATGTACATAGCAAAAGCCAGGCAGGCAAGCCAATAACTGCTGTGCATACAGATATGATTGGTGAAACGGATATCATTTTTGCCGGTGACTTAGATAAAAAGGCAGATGTCGTATTCCTTTGTGTAGGTCACGGCGAAGCAAAAGCTTTTTTAGCAGGGCATAATTTTGATAAGGGCACACGCTTAATAGATCTTTCGCAGGACTATCGTTTGCATGTAGATGGAGTAAGGAAGCAATATCAGGATACTGATTTTGTATATGGTTTGCCGGAGCTGAATAAGGATCAGATAAAGACTGCTAAAAACATCGCAAATCCGGGATGCTTTGCAACCGCAATACAGTTAGGGCT
>JAFDXS010000518.1 GCA_018267795.1 Bacteroidota bacterium
ACCGCAATACCGGTACCTACTCACCTTCGCGTACAAACTATGCTCGTTATGATGCCAATAATAATTTGTTGGATTTTTATAACATTTATGCTGATACCACGTATAATCCTGATCTCCGTTACACAAATACATTCGATGCTTCCAACAGAATAATTGCCAATATTTGGTTTGCTCGCCCTGCAGCTACCTGGGATACCTCTGCTGCCAGGTATTTTACATATAATGCCTCTGGCCAGCTAACACAGGATAGCCTGTTTTCATATACAGCAGGGGTAAAAAGCTTGCAAACTAAATATACTTATACCTATGATGGAAGCGGGCACCCTGTTACAATAAATAAATATGGCTGGGATATACTTGCTTCAAAATGGTTTAATAATTCTAATTATACTCTTAGCTACTATGGTACTGGTAATTTGAAAAGTGTATTCGTTACCCGGGATACTGGTACAGGTATGTATCCTGCCTATGAAGACAGCATGGGTTACGCTTCAGGCTATAATTACTTTAATTATTATCAGGGTTTTAGCTTTACTGATACTGGCCGTACTGTAGATGCCATTGTCCACAAATATATCGGTTCATCTGGCCTGCCCGATTCGGTAAATACTTCACAGCTCATTTATTTCTATACTTCGGGTGGTATCATTCCTCAGATGCTTTATTTTAAAGATTATTATTATTATAACCCATCTGGCGACCCTGTAGTCTGGGTTCAGTATTTAAACATGGGCAGCGGCTATAAGTACAATGCACAGGAAAGCTTCTTTTATGAATCTTTGACAGGCGTAGCAGATGTACCCAATAAGACCGATATCATCATCTATCCTAATCCGGCCAACAATGTCGTAAATCTAAAATTAAGCGATGCGGCTATCGGTAAGAACATAACAATAAATATAACTAATGTACTGGGCCAGTTAGTGAAAACTCAAAGCGCAACTGCACAGGCCATTATGCAGGTCTCCGTGTCAGACCTCGTCCCTGGTACATACCTCATGTATATAAAAGAAACAAACGGCAACATTTGGCGCGTTCAGAAATTAGTAAAAGAATAAACATTGCTTAAGGTTATTATTTGAGCCCTCCTCTTTTGGAGGGCTTCTTGTTTTGCTCAGTTTTTTATTCTTATAATATCACCCTGTACTAAATTTCCATTGTGGATATGTTTATTTGGAGACGCTATCTACGCAAACGTATCTTGCAATAGATGATCAGCACGATGCTGTTCATTCGTAAGTTCTTTGAAATATTTATAAACCCACCGAGGCACGTTTGGGGTATAGTAGGGTAGTAATGGGGCACAAATGGGAAATCTGGAAAATAATAATATATTTGCCGGTAAAGAGTTTCAGCCCAGTTGCCTTCATCTATCTCTTTTTTTAGGGAATTTGGGGCATTTCCTTACTTGCACTCATAATTAAAGTGATGAACCTGCTCTTCGTTCGCGCCCGTAGCACGATAAAAGTCTATAGCATGTACATCTTCTTCCTGCGCGTCCACAAACATGGTCTTTATGTTATTCACATTGCAATGCTCCTTTAATGCAGCAATTAGCAACTTGCCAATTCCCATCCTTTGAAATGTAGCCTTAACACCAAGGTCATAGATATAACATTCTGAATAGGCAGCATAGTACATAGGCAATTCATAAGCAGTAAGCCCGCCAACTACTTCTTCATTATTAATGGCCGCCATGCATATAAACGCAGGATTACTTAGTAGCTGCAGCACATAGGCATCGCTTGCAGCAGTAGGTTCTTCTATCCCAAATACGTCCTGCAGCGTCAGGAACAGCTTTTGGGCTATTATCAGGTCTGCTTTTCCAAGCCGTTTTATTATTGTTGTAGCCATAATACTTCAATTGCCTCTAAAAATAACTATCTGTGCTTGTTCATTAATATTTTTACTTTTGTAAGGCATATCAGCAGAGACAAGGGATTTAATTGCAAACTATTATGAAGAGTACCATTGCGTTATTTCTGTTGACAATCATTTTTTCTGCTCATTGCTTCGGCCAGGCCCCGGCATCTAAAAAGGTGGAAAAGCAGCCAACCCCTGAAAATAAAAATACACTCTGTTTCCCGCTTCAGAAAGATGATGTGTATTCACTCTACAGCTACATCATCGATCTCCGGGATGAAAAGGTACATAAAAAGTACGCACATCTGTTCTCCAAATACAACTACCAATTTAGTGGCTACGTATGGTCCGGCATACTGAAAGACATTATCAGGCATGCCGATGATAAGGATATAGCAAGGCATGTATTTGTAAAAGGCCAGGAAAACCTTGTCACCTTCACTATCACACAATACCAGGTAGCAGATAAATTTCCCGCCTTCATTTGCCCCGTCTTCTCAGACCTTCGCCTTT
>JAFDXS010000519.1 GCA_018267795.1 Bacteroidota bacterium
ATGATCTGCGCGGCGAAGACCTACAGGCTAAGCTGCAGCAAATAATAAAATAAAGAACTATAAATAAGAAAGCCCCGCTTCGTGAAGCGGGGCTTTTTGTTATAATGCTTTATTAAGAGAACTTCATGTGAGCACCTTTCTTCATTCCGTGTGGTTTAGTGTAGTGAATATCGGCCCCGAAGCTTAGCAGTATAAGGTTGGCCTTGTAGCCTGCATATGGCTGATAGCCATTTGTTGTGTAGCTTGTATTGAGGAAGTTATTGAGGTAGTACTCCAGCTTAACTGTGAGGCCGGGCTTTACTGACATACCTGCAAACACCGCCGGCATAAATGATGGTGTGCGATTGCTGAACCATTCGTTGAACTTTTCTTTATGTCCGCGTTTGATGAAACCTTTTTCTTTATAGTTAAACGGCACCTCGAGGTCAACGCCGGCAAAGAAGTAATTACGCTTCTTTAAATCGCCAAACTTTATGGCAAGCGGCAAACTCAGATTGTAAGTGCGACGCTTAACTGTGCTATCACTAATCTTTTCTATGAAACCAACATTTTTGATAGCCAGGCCGGAAAAAACACCAAAGTGTTGACTGAAATCGTAATTGACAGTTACGCCTATGTTGAAGGCATAACTAAACCTTAGCGTAGATACTTTATTGCCTGAAAAGGGGCTTTCCATAGGAGCTATAGAAAAGATAGCAGCGTCCAGACTATTGCCGATATAAAATTTGCCTACTGGTGTAGGTTTTACTTTGATGGTTGTGTCCATGCCTTTCATCTGTGCTGAAGCTATGCTGCTATTACCCAAACTACCGATAAACAATACCGAGGCTGCTAAGTATGTAAATTTCATATATTTCATTTAGAGGGCAAATGTATGAAAAACTTAAAAAGGCTGTAAAAATTACAGGTTTCATTCTTTTGGCATAGCTATTGACAATATATTTGTCTTATACTAGATAGCAACCAAGTAGAAATTATTGACATAATGTCTGAAATGAAATCAATGTTTGATATGATCCTGGGACAAGCGGAACAGGAAATGGAGTTTATGCCAATTGTGCCACTGGGTGAAGATGAACTGGACGAAAATGAAAAAGGCAGCTTGCCGGATGAATTACCAATAATAGCATTGCGCAACACTGTACTCTTCCCTAACGTAGTGCTGCCAATAACTGTAGCAAGAGAAAAATCTGTAAAAGCAATAGCCGAAGCACAGAAAGCAGGCAAATGGATAGGCGTAGTAGCACAGAAGGATGGCAATAATGACGACCCACAGCCTGATGATATATACACTACCGGCACACTGGCCAAAGTAGTGAAGCAAATAAAAATGCCGGATGGCAACACCACCATATTCATAATGGGAAGGGTGCGCTTCCATATAGAATCTTATGTGCAGACAGAGCCCTTCTATACTGCCAAGATAACATACCTGGAAGATGTTTTTCCACAGGAGGATGCAGAGTTTGATGCGATAATGTCTTCAATAAAAGATTATTCTGAGCGTATAGCACAGCAATCGCCTAACATGCCTAATGAGGCGAGCATAGTGCTGCGCAATATAGAGCAGCAATCTTTCCTGATGCACTTTGTGGCCTCTAACATAAATGCGAAGCTAATAGACAAGCAGGCACTACTGGAAGAGCATGACATAAAAATACGCGCAGAACGACTGCTGCAACTACTGCAGTCTGAACTGCAACTGGTAGAGCTAAAGAATGAGATAACCAACAAGACACGTGCAGATATAGATAAGCAACAGCGTGAATACTTTCTGCAACAGCAGATGAAGAGTATACGCGAAGAGCTGGGTGGTGACCCCAATGAACGGGAGATACGCGACCTGCAAAAGCGTGCCGATGAAATGAAATGGCCCGAAAGCGCCCGGGAGCTCTTTCAGAAAAATATAGAGAAGCTGGAACGTATGCACCCAAGCACACCAGACTACTCTGTAATATACAATCACCTGGACCTGATGCTGGACCTGCCATGGGGCACCTATACAGAAGATAGCTATGACCTAAAGAAGGCACAGAAGATACTGGACGATGACCACTATGGCATGGACAAAATAAAGGACCGCATACTGGAATACCTGGCCGTGCTGAAGCTGAAGGGCGATATGAAATCGCCTATACTGTGCTTTGTTGGGCCTCCGGGTATTGGTAAAACATCCCTGGGGCGCAGCATAGCAAATGCGATACACAGAAAGTATGTGCGCCTGAGCCTTGGCGGCCTGCATGATGAAAGCGAACTGCGCGGGCACCGCAAAACCTACATAGGTGCAATGCCGGGCCGCATCATACAGTCTATACGTAAAATAAAATCTTCTAACCCTGTATTTATACTGGATGAGATAGATAAGAT
>JAFDXS010000051.1 GCA_018267795.1 Bacteroidota bacterium
ATGGTACTCAGGTTTCAGACAGGTATTATTTGGCCTTCTGGCAGCAGCCATTACATTCAGCATCGGCAAATTATTAGGGGTATCATTAGCAGGATAAAACAGAGCCTATTGTTTGAATAATTAAACATCACTCACACGCAAAAACAATATCTTCGCAAAGCAAAAAGAAGCTCATGGACACACCACAGGAAACAACACCACCCGCGCCCCTTACACCGCCAAACAAAATAAGACTTGAAGAATGGTTTATTATAGTAGGTGACTTAGCCAACAAAGGCAAAAATTATGTTACTGACAAGTCGGGGATGGTGGCTATTAAGTACGTGAATTGGAAATCAAAATAAGGTCAGCTCTCAGCCTTATTCATTCTCATTTATTTGCTTCACTATTTCCGCTTTTATATTATTCTCATTCTGCGTTGTTTGCAGAAAAACAGCTTTATCATTTTCAATGTAGAATTTAAAATGCGAGAGATTAGGTATCGTAGTATCCACAGAGTACACCACATGCCCTCTGCCTCCGGTACTCTTCTTATATTTTATTATTGCGGGTCTTTTGTTCACCGTTACCGTAATAATCTTCTCCATTCTTAGCTGCCGTTTTTTATGGCTATAAATGTACTAAATGCTTGCAAAACTATCAGAGATTAAGCTCCTCTATCATTTTATCCCTCAGTTCTATTTTCTCTTTACGTTTTTTCATTCTTATAATACCCTGTACTATTGAGAATAGTCCTAAAGCAATATAGAATATAGAAAGCCAGATAAAAAGTGTGTGCTTTAGTTCAATATTCCTGATAAGAATAAAAATGAATATCCCTATCAATGCCGTACCAGACACAAATGAAAGGATTAGTCCTGTGAGTGTTTCAGGCCATTGCAAATATTTTCGCCTGCTCATAATAACAAATTTATAGTCTCACCAATATACAAAACATCCTGTATTCCTCCGTTGTTGGCGTCCCCGCGAACAACCCTCGCGCAGGTCAAATACACAACATCCCAGGCATCTACAACAAACGAAACACTTCAAATCACCTTATAGCATTTTCTCCGTTGTTGGTGTTCTTCACCAACAACACTCGCGGGAATCAGGTATACAACACCTCAAATCACATTCGTTTTACTACTCCCTGGCAATCCCTAAATCCACCAAAAATCCCGGTTTTACTTTCAAAATTTCCTCGGGTTACAGCACTATATATACGCCGTTCATCACCAGCCACTTAGCTCCAAAAAAAGTTTTATGGTACCGCACTTAGTGCGGTGCCATACCGCATTTACTGTAGTACCATAGATTTCCAATTTGCCTGAAATAAAAACCCGAAAGAACTTTACAGCTAAAAAGAAAAATAATCTGATCACTACCTAACCCATTCATCCTTTTAACCCTATTCTATGAAAAATATGCAGCAATCACAGGCCCGCGACCTATATCTCAATACCGGCCTTTCTCAAAAAGAAATAGCACAGTATCTCTCTGTCTCAGAAAAAACCATCTACCTCTGGATCAAACAACAATCCTGGGACAAGTTAAAGCAGGCATCGCTTGCCGCGCCTGCTATGATAGTGGATAATCTCTTTAGCCAGCTGGTCGAATTGCAAAACCATATAGCATCGCGCGACAAAGGCAGCAGGTTCCCTACCCTGCATGAAGCAGAAATAACCCGCAAGCTCATCCAGTGTATCGATAAGTTAAAGCTTTACCCTTCTCAAGGTGCATGCATGCAAATGATGCGCGGCTATCTCGATTTCATTGGCACCGGCAACGAAGAATTACATAGCCAAACTCTTACTTACGCCAAGGAATATTTACAAGGTAGAGCCATAAACGGCTTTGCCCCTTACGATGTTTCTTACAAGGCAAGGTCAGCCCAGGACATCCGAAACGAAATTGAACAGCACAACACACTCGAAAGCAATCCACCCGCAGAAGAAAACAGTATTTCACCAGCTCCGGACACTACAGCTATTTCCGGCAATGAAGAAGCAGGCACAAGTCAGGAAATTACTGCTGGCGAAATTATTTCCGCTCCGGAAATTTCAAACATCTCATCACCTGAAAACATTGCTACAGAAGACCTACAGCCAAAAACGAATCTGCCATCAGAAATTCCGCCACCGGAAAAAACCGGAAATTTCATTACCCTGAATGACATTAAGCGCCACCGGGAAATCAACAGGATACTCAACCAGATGAAAGTAGACGACGATAAAGCACGCAACAATCGAAGACCTTACTAATTAGTAACTTTATGCTATGGCAACAGAATACAAACAACATTGGGAAAATGTATACAGCACTAAGCAGCCCCACGAGGTAAGCTGGACGCAGGAGTTGCCTGCTACATCCCTCAGCTTTATACACAGCTTCAATCTGCCAAAGACGGCAAGCATTATTGACATTGGTGGCGGCGACAGCAAGCTTGCCGACTATTTGCTTGCTGAGGGCTACGAAAACATCACAGTACTCGACATTTCCGAAAAGGCGATTGAGCGCGCTAAGGCCAGGCTGGGCAATAATGCCGACAAAATAAAATGGATAGTATCTGACGTTACAGAATTCAAGCCCCAGGCCAGCTACGATGTATGGCATGACAGGGCAGCCTTCCATTTCCTTACTACGCCGCAGCAGATTGCCAGCTATATAAGTATTGCCAGGAGCTGTGTAAACAACTACATGATAATAGGCACCTTCTCCGACAAAGGCCCTAAAAAATGCAGTGGCCTTGATATAAAACAATATACCGAAGACGAGCTGCAGGCACAATTATCAAATGGCTTCAGCAAAATAAACTGCATCACCGAAGACCATACTACACCCTTCAGCACTACCCAAAATTTTCTGTTCTGCAGTTTTAAAAGACAACAGGCTTAATGCAGCACTTGATGCGTAAAACATATAAATCTAAGCTCGGCACATTATACATACTTGTCTTGTGTTTCCTGCTCATCCCACTACTGTCTATGTTGTACGAGGGTGTATTGGCAGGTGTATTTATTGCTGCGGCAGTTATCCTGTTTCTTATCTACCTCTACTTCGCCACCTCCTACATCATAGATGGCGATAAGCTCATCATAAAAATAGGTTTCCTTGGCACACGGGTTATACCCGTCATGAGTATTACAAGCATAGAAAGTACCGGCAGTTTATTAGGTGCACCCGCTTTCTCTATCAATGGTCGCCTGCAGGTAAACGCAAAGGGCAATACCGTAGTAATATCTCCTAAGCGTCCCGGCGCCTTCTGTGCCGATTTACAGGAGATCAATCCGGATATTGTTATCCCGTTAACGATTGATCGGAGCTGCTGCGAATAAATGCAGTTTTCATTTTGCATATTTTTACAAGCATCCTTACTTTAGCACCTCAATAGCGCACACATCATGGTACAGCCTGCAACTATCACTTTTCTTAAGCAACTGGCAAAGAACAATAACAAGCCCTGGTTCGATGAGCATCGTAAAGAATACGAAACTGCCAAAACAGATTTTGAGAACGTAGTTAGCTCCCTGCTCGACAAGATGCGCATAATCGATCCTGCCTTTGCTGATCAGAAGGCCAAGGATTGTATATTCCGCATTTACAGGGACGTTCGTTTCTCTAAAGATAAAACACCCTACAAAGCCCACTTCAGCGCAGCCTTTAGCCGCAGTGGCAAGAAGGATATGGCCGCAGGTTATTACCTGCACCTGGAGCCCGGCAAAGTCTTTGTTGGTGGTGGTATCTGGATGCCGGAAAATGAGCACCTCAAAAAAATAAGACAGGAGATTGACTACAATTTTGATGACTTCAAAAAAATAGTCAATGCCGCTGCCTTCAAAAAGATGTTTGGCAAAGTAGAGGGAGAACAATTAAAGAAAGCACCTCAGAGCTACACCGATGATAATCCGGCCCTCGAATACCTGAAGATGAAAAGCTACATAGTAAGCCACAAACTGGAAGACAAACAACTTACCGACAAAGGCTTTACAGCGCAGTGTGTCAAGGTATTCTCAACGATGAAGCCATTAGTAGATTTTATCAATAATGCCCTGGTTTAGTCTGTTTAGTTACGGAATACAAGAAAAGCAAACGGCTTATCATGCTGCACTATTTTCTTACTCCTGGCATTCTTCTTAGGCCTTTTGGTAGAGTTGTGATATACGTCCATTGTTTCTGTCGCTTCTTCTACCCCTTGTTCGTTGTCTATCTTACTTATCAGTGTCATCAGCTCATCCACCTTATGCTCAAAGTCATCTTGCCAGTGTTGCGCCACTTTTGTTGTCACCAATAACTCGCGCGTTTTTTGTTTCATAGTCCTCAGTTATTAGTAATTTTTAAACTTTAATATTTCTTTAACACAAGTAAGTTAAGCAATTTTTTCACTATTTGGAATAGCAAAAATAAAATTGTGTTCTAAAACCCAATGAGTTATGACAATCTTAATATAAAAATCATAAAAAATTATCAGTAGAACTTAGTAAGATATGGATACCGCTCTTCGTATAGCTTCTTCACTTTCTTTAGTATGGTGTCTCGCAACTGGTCAATATTTCTACGTTCGGTAGCTGATATAAATACGCATTCCCCATTAGTCAAATGTTCCCATCTCTCCTTTAACTGGTTCAGCATATCCTGCTTCACTTCTTCGTCCAGCCATGGGTCAAAAACCTTTTCCTCATAAATGTCCATTTTATTGAAAATAGTGAGTATCGGCTTATCAAAAGCGCCTATTTCCTGCAGGGTCTTATTTACCACGCCCATCTGGTCTTCATACGCCGGGTGGCTTATATCTACTACATGCAGCAGGCAGTCTGCCTCGCGCACCTCATCCAGTGTGCTCTTAAAGCTTTCTACCAGGTGGTGCGGCAGCTTGCGTATAAAGCCCACCGTATCGCTGAGCAGAAAGGGAGTTTGCTCATATACTATCTTGCGCGTAGTAGTATCCAGTGTAGCAAACAATTTATTCTCTGCAAACACCTCTGATTTGCTCAATAGCGTCATCAATGTGCTCTTGCCTACATTGGTGTACCCTACCAGTGCCACGCGCACGTATGTGCCTCTTTCCTGCCTTTGTGTGCTGGCCTGCTTGTCTATCTCCAGCAGCCTTTTACGCAGCAGGCTTATCTTGTCCTTCACTATTCGGCGATCGGTTTCTATTTCCGTTTCCCCCGGCCCCCTGGAGCCTATACCGCCCCCCTGGCGCTCCAGGTGCTTCCACATACCACGCAGGCGGGGCAATATGTATTGGTACTGCGCCAGCTCTACCTGCACCTTTGCCTGGGCGGTTTTGGCACGGCGTGCAAATATGTCCAGTATCAGGTCACTTCTGTCTATCACCTTTATCCCCAGCGCATCTGATATATTGCCTATTTGTGATCCCGTAAGCTCATCATCAAATATGGCAAGGTTCACGCCTTTAGCCTGTACGTATTCCTTTATCTCTTCCAGCTTGCCCTTGCCCAGAAAGGTTTTGCTATCAGGGTGCGGCAGCTTCTGTATAAATTTCTTAAGGGTTACTGCGCCTGCAGTCTCAGCAAGAAAGTTGAGTTCGGTAAGGTATTCATTCACCATAGTTTCGGTCTGCGTCTTGTACACCAGCCCTACCAGTATGGCCCGTTCTTCACTTATATTTTGCTTCTCTATCAATGTGTATTGTTTGTCGTTCTTTAATAAAAAAACCACCAGGCTAAACGCTGATGGCTTGCATATACAAAATTACATTATTTGCTCAACATTAAAGCAGGCGTTCCTGCTCACGCAGCCAGCGTTCAGGTATCTCATCTTTACTGGCCAGCAGGTAATCGTTGTAGGAACAAGGTACGAACAATTGGTTAGGCAATTTCATCCACCAGCGGTTGGTACGCTTACTTTTCAGGAACACAGTATCGTTATCTGTAAAGCTTACATGGAAGGAGATAAACTCATCGCGCTCGGTAAGCCTTGCCTCACTTCTGCGCACCTGGTAGCCATCTATGAAGTACCATATCATTTGCGATATGAGCCTCGCAGTCATGCGGTGTATGTCATTGCGCGTATCGTAGCCGTATATACCAAAGGATGTAAGGCTATTGCTCATGCCCGCGTAGCGCGTAAGCATACAAGCCTCATCGCCTGTAAAGCCATTTGGCGAGCCATGCACATTTACAGGCGCATCGCTATACCGTATAGCAGACATATCAAAGCTAAAAAGGTTGCTGGTACGCAGCACAGGCTCCATATCTTCCATATGCTCCCGCACCTTTCCCAGCCTGAAGAAATCAAAGCGCAGCTTATCCAGCGTTTCTACCATGCGCGGGTGTGCATAGTAGCTTTGAAAGCCTATATGATTGTAATGTCCGATGAAGTTTGGCTGCTCTGTAAGCATATTCATCAGGAAGCTGTGCGAATTCACGTCTTCAGTTTCATCAAGGTCTATCAGCATATCGGCCACAGATGCATTTATCATCTGCTCCGATCTTCTGAAGACTTCATATTGCTCCAATGTCAGATCATGAGAGCCACCCAGCACTATTACTATTTTGCCTGCCTGGTGCAGCTCAAAGAGCACCTCGCGCAGAGCTGCACGGGTATCCTGCAGGCTTTGTCCCTGCCTTACGTTTCCGGCATCTGCTATTCTCATTGCAGGGTGCCAGTTGTACAGCTTATACAGTTGCTCTCTTATTGCATTGGGGCCTTCGCTCCATTCTGCTGCGGGGTTCTCGCCACGCCATTCGCCGCAGCCCACCAGCACTATGTCTGCCTCATCCCAATCAAAATTATCCTGTGTTACGCATTGAATATTTGCGCCCCATTGCAAGGGCTGATATATGCCCGGAGCCTTGCTTTCAATAAAATGTTCGTCTTCAAAAAATGGTCTTAAATCCTGCATGTATGGTAATAATAGCGCTAAAAATACATAATAGTTATAAGTAGCAATAACTTTTTCTAAGCTTCAATATTGTATTTATCTAAAATAAAAAATGGCCAGGCTATTAGCCCGGCCACCTCGTTATATTTTCAGTTGAAATTATCGTACAAGAACAACCTCACCTTTTTTCTCGTAGGTCTTACCGTTAGAACAAACATACTGGATGTAGTAGTAGTAAGAGCCCATATCCTGTGGCACACCTGCGAACTTACCATCCCAGCCTGCATGTTGATCTACGGTTTCAAACATTATCTGTCCCCAGCGGTTAGCTACCCTGAAGTTTTTCACCTGCTGGCGGCCGTTAGACAATGGTCTGAAGATATCATTCTTACCATCGCCGTTTGGTGTAAAGGCATTAGGGAAATATACATCGCAGCAAGGTTCTGCATGTATCAATGTACTATCAGTAGATGTACAACCGTATTCTGTAGTTACAGACAGTTTCACATAACCGGATGTACCTATGAAGCCATACACATCACCCATATTTGTATTGTTCTCAAAATAAGTAGCGGGTAACCATTGGTACAGGTATGCAGGGTTATAGCTTTCGGCTGTGAAGTGAACACTATCACCGGAACATACCGTGCTATTGCTTACACTCATGATGTGAGCATCAGCCTTCGGATGTATATAAATACTATCCAGTACCGGTAAAGAAGGACAAGCGCTGGTAGTAGCAATCAGTTTTACTACATACATGCCCTGGTTGTCATAGCGAATACCGTAAGGACCTGCGCCGTTTGCACCATACACTATTGTAGCACCACCAAAGTCCCAGTTGTAGTTATCAATTGTTTCATTAGGGTTGCCAATAGATACGTTAACTATATCACCCTGGCAAGCTTCTCTCTGCAATACTACAGGCACAATAGGCGACTGCCTGATATCTACTACATAAGATGTAAGCGGGCTTTTACAGCCATGATTATCAACCTGCAGCAGTACTTTATAATGACCAGCAGAATCGAAACGGGCTACGATAGGGCCTTGGCCTATGCCGCCTACTATAGATGCACCTTTTGGCATTGTCCAGTTGTATGCTGCGTCAGTAGTACCATTGCCATAGTAAGTAAAGCTCATAGTATCATGTTGACATACATAAGGCTGGCTGGCTATTATTACAGCATTAGGCTTGTAATAAGTATATACCGGGAGCTCAGCTCTATCACTTTCGCAACCGTTCACGGTTTGTGTTACATAATAATATGCAGAATCAGGATATGAAGTAACAGGAGTAGGAGCAGTAGGAATACCTACACCACCTGATGAAACATTATACCATAATAGATTTACACCGCCGGCACTTAATGGCACTGCTATATCATTCTGGCAATATTTAACAGCAGTTACCGATGGCTTACTTGGTTTTGGTTTCACTGTCACACTTATATGAGACCTGTCACTTTCACAACCATTTACTGTTTGTGATACATAATAGTCAAACGTACCAGCAGCATTTGTAGATGGTGTTGGATTCACAGGAGATCCCGTGCCACCTGTAGGAGAGGTGTACCATAGCAGCTTAACACCAATAGCTAAAAGTGGCTTGGCATTATCGCCCTGGCAATAAGTATATGGCGAGCCAGCTGTATTTGGAGCTAATGGCTTAGCTTTTACAAGCGCCGTATCTTTTGCATATTGGCTTTCGCAACCGTTTACAGTTTGGGTTACATACCACACATTCAGAGCAGGCACCGTTCCATCCGGAGTTGGAGCACCACTAAGCGCGGTACCACCTGAAGGAACAGTGTACCATTTTATTGTACCGATACCATTAGCAACCAACATAGAGGTAGCGTCATACTGACAATATTGATTCAGAGATGGCACCAATGTTGGAGGAGCCGGAGTTGGTTTTAATGTAACGTGTATACTGTCAGTAGCGGATGAGCAGCCCTTGTAGGTAGCATATACATAATAATAGCCGGTATCCGCCATAGGAGGGTTGGTAATAGTTTGGGTCGATCTAGTTGAGCTAGCAGAAAATGAATTAGGCCCGGTCCAGTTGTATCTTACACCAGAGGTAGTATCTGATGCAGTAAGCGTGAGTACATTGTTCCCGTTATAGCCTTTATCAGAACATATAGGAGCATTACTAGTAACTGAAGGAACACCCGGCAACCACTTTACATATACATTCAATGTAAGTGGATTTATTGACTTACAGCCATTTAGTACAGAATATACTACATAATCACCAGCATCTGCTGCGGTTACATTAGTAATGGTTGGATTCTGAGCCGTATCTCCACTTGGGAAAGCAGGGCCAGTCCACTGGTAAGTAGCACCTGATGTAGTTGAGCTGGCGGTTAGATTTAATGTAGCACCTGCGCATATAGGAGCATTACTGCTACCGGTAGGATCATCCGGTGTAGGCAGGAATGAAACACTTGTGGTTGCAATTGCAGATTGACAACCACCGGCATCAGTTACGTATGCATAATAAGTGCCTGCATCTGTAACCGGTGCATTAGAGATGGTAGGATTTGGTACAGAATCTGTAAAACTGTTAGGCCCGGTCCATGTCCACTTTACACCTGGTGTTGCGTCACTACCTGTAAAGTTTATATCAGCATCGTGACATATTGGAGTATTATTAGAAATTACCGGAGTGGCAGGCTGTGTTGGGTTTGAAATGATAACAGGTCCTACACTATTGGATGCACAACCGCTGTAATGAATCTGGATATTATCGTATATACCAGGGCTTAGATTTGTTATTACAAGTTTAGCACCTACTACACTTGCCGTAATGGTAGCAGAAACAGGAACTCCATTTTTTGTGTAGGTAACTGTATAAGGAGTGCTGTTTAGTACACCGAATAATGTTATTGTACCATCGTTGCTGGTACAGGTCGTAGTATTAGTAGAGGTAAAGGAGCTAATAAAAGGCGTATACACATATACTCTGTAAGAGGTATCAGAAAGGCCACTTACCGAACATGTAGTAATCACTTTAAAATATGTAGGTCTATTTATTCCGGGTGATGTGTAATCTTTATCTGTAGCTCCGCTGATATTTGTATAAGTACCTGCAGGAGTAAAAGAGGTTTGCCACTGATAAGTAAGGCCTACAACATCAGGAACTGTAGATGATGAAAGCGTGAATGATGTAGCCGGACACACCGTAGATGGACCTGAAGCTACCGAGCTAGGGGTTCCTGTACATACCTCTTCAATACTTACAGCAAAAAT
>JAFDXS010000520.1 GCA_018267795.1 Bacteroidota bacterium
GTGTTCCCGGTACATTTTCTATGCGGTGAGCTATAATAGGGAATGCATCCGGATTGTCAGTAGCATCTTTAGTCCAATGTTTTTTACGTTGTATGTTGGCAAGTATCTGCTCTGCAAGCGTTATTGCGGTACCGCTTGGCGCGTCCTTTTTTTGTGTGTGGTGCGTTTCTTCTATGCTTACTTCATAAGCCGGTTGCTCATTCATTAGCGATGCCAGCAATTTATTTATCTCGAAAAATATATTTACTCCTATGCTAAAATTTGATGCATGTAAAAAAGCTAGTTTATTTTCAATAGCCTTATACTTAGCCTGAGATAATCCGTGATTCCATCCCGTAGTGCCACACACTACAGATACGCCTGCCTGCAGGCATTTCATTACATTCTCTTCGGCAGCTTCTGGTTTTGTAAATTCTATGGCTACATCAGCTTTCTTCAGGTTGTCAGAGTGCATTTCATGTTTGTTTGCTGTGCTTATGCGCAGCACTATGCTATGTCCTCTTTCTGTGGCTATACGCTCTATGGTTTGTCCCATTTTGCCATAGCCTATTAGCGCTATATTCATATTGTTATACTAGTAGTGAGATAATAGTGAAAATGGCAAATACTACGCTGGCAATGCCATTGGTATTGGCAAATGCCATGTTTACCTTGCTTAGGTCATTAGGCTTTACCAGCATGTGCTGATATGTAAGCAGGCAAATATAAAATATGGCGCCTACCCAGTATATCCAATGAAAGCCGCCTACAATACCTGCGGTAATAACAAAAGCGGCAGATACTATATGCAATAAAGTAGATACTGCTAATGAGTTTTTTACGCCAAGTGCTGCAGGTATAGAGTGCAGTTCCTGGCTTTTGTCAAACTGTTCATCCTGCAGTGCATAAATAATATCAAAGCCCGATACCCAGGTTAATACGGAAAAAGAGAATAGTAGTGGCACCCATGCAAAATGCCCCGTTACCGCCAGGTAAGCACCTATGGGTGATAGAGACAACCCTACACCCAGCACTATATGGCATAGGGCTGTTATGCGTTTAGTATAGCTGTAAAATAATATTACAAACAGCGCTACAAAAGAAAGATAAAAACAAAGTATGTTGATGAACCATGTTGTGGCAACGAATAGTATTGAATTGATAATAGTAAAGGCCAGAGCCTGCTGTGGTTTTATTATGCCCGCAGGTATCTCACGTTTTGCTGTACGTGGGTTCAGTGCATCATACTTTCTGTCCAGGTAGCGGTTAAATGACATTGCTGCGCTCCTGGCAAATACCATGCATAGCAACATTTTTACAAACAGGGTCCAGTCAAGCGGCTTGTGTTCCTGTATTACAGCAAGCGTAAAACCTATTAATGCAAATGGTAAAGCAAATACCGTATGGCTGAATTTTATCAGCGATAAGTAGTTCTTTACTCTCTGGAATATAGAAATGTTTATCGTACTCATTTTGGTGTTACTTCTGCTTCAAAACCTATTGACATTGCTTCCTGCTGCGCATTAGAGTGTACCATTACATTTTTCTGCTGGTGGCCGGGGTGATGGCTGCTATTATATTGCACCATTATTTCTCCTTCGCCACCCGGTGGTATTGGCTCTTTGGAGAAAGTAGGCACAGTACATCCGCAGCTCACATCGGTTTTGGCTATCAGCAATGGGTTGGTTCCTGTATTCTTGAATTTAAATGCATGTTTCACCACATCACCTTCTTTCAGCGTGCCGAAGTTGTACTTGGTTTCATAAAACTGTATGCTGGTCTTAGGCATATTGGCTATCATATCTTCCCTGCTTTGCGATTGCTTGTATGATAGTCCGTTGCCCGGCCCTGAACCAATATTGTATTTGTTGAACAATGCTGTTTCGCTCACGCCGCTTAGCTCTATCAGTGCTATTACAAATAGTGATAGTGTAAGTATGGTAAGTAAAACTGTTTTCAATTGTGCATTCATATATTGCTGTGCTGTTTGTATTGCTATTAATTGTCAAAGGTACATTAACTGTTTTCTTCCCATACCTGTGCCAGGTGCACAAGAGTTTCCATTGCTTTCTCCATGTCCTGCACGCTTACATATTCTTGCTTTGAGTGTATACCCATTTCGCCGGTAAAGATATTAGGACAAGGCAGTCCCATAAACGAAAGGCGCGATCCATCGGTGCCTCCGCGTATGCTCATGCGTTGCACATCCATACCTGCGCGGCGATATGCTTCTTCAGCATGTGCCATTACATGCGGGTGTTTGTCAAGCACTTCCTTCATGTTGCGGTACTGTTCTTTCACCACAAAGTCTGCATTCATGCCCGGATACTCAGCCAGTGTTTTTTCTAGTAATGCTCTTAGTTTTTGTTCATACACAGCAAGGTCAGG
>JAFDXS010000521.1 GCA_018267795.1 Bacteroidota bacterium
TATCCTGTTGTTAACGTAAAAATAAGAGCTATATTTCAAAAAAGCAATATAAAGGAAGAATATTTTATAATTTTTTAATAATGGGACCTATTCTACATCTATAGAGCTTTCCACAGCTTCCAGAGAGAGATCTTCACCGGCATCTACCACGCCCAGGGCAGAGTACTTGCCTTTGGCAATGTTAGCAGGCAATTGGAAGGTTACATAGCGCTTTTGGCCCGGAAATACAGGAAATTCCACTGGTTCAAGTTTGGTTTTTTTGCCATCCGCCATTGACGATAACTCAATATAAGACTTACATTCCAGCATCATATCGCCTACGTTCTGGCATACTACTTGGTAGGTGTTTTTGGTATTAGCTACAGGTTTTATTTCATATACCTTCATTTGCTTTTTGGTAAGGGTTGGCGGAGTTTGGTATATATGCACACCTATACGCAATAAGTTTTTCACGGTAGCCGCTGCACCTTTATTCCCATTATTTACCTGTTCTTCTACTGTTTCTATAAACAACATAGACCATTTCATTTGGTTAGTAACAGCTGGAGAATCAGGTAATTGCAGTTTTACGTTTACTGTCGTAAACTGTCCAGGCTCTAGTTCCACGAAGTTTTTACTAAGTGTTACCCAGCGAGAGCAGGAGCGTGGCTGTGTATTAGGTTCATAATAGGCATGTCCTCCCAGTGAATCTCTTATCCAATCATTCAGGTATAACTTAAATTGTACCTTCTTATCAGAGCCGTTAGATATATTGATGACCTGCGTTTCAGACTGGCCGTTAATAAGATTAAATTCCAGTGTAGTAGGGTGTACACCAAGGTTTTGAGCATTGCTGCGTACTGAAAAGCAAACAAGCAATAAAAGGCTGAGCAGGAACGTAATTTTGATATGTCTCATATACAAAGTGAATACAAAAAAACTATTTTTAATTATATTTCCAAAATGATGGTGAGCATAATTATACACAATGTATGAATGTAGCGAACAGGTAATCTTTTAAATATATATTATTCTAAATAATTTCTCATTGCAAATTAATATCTTAATGATTAGTTATTGAAAGGCTAACCTTTGCTTTTTTATTATCGAGCTAATACATTTGCAAGACAAGCCCAAATTGGACAAAAATGAACAGGAAATTCGTTTTATTTTTATTTTTCATAATATATTCATTAGCTTGTTTTGGGCAATCGTCTACTAATTATCTTACAGTAAGTAATACCACCCTGGCATTTAATTTAAATACTGCAGCTAAATTGGAGGCTGATCAAACAATTTCCAATGCTATTACATTAAGCGAAAAAACAGGTAGTAAATCCTGTTCCGTTTACGTGGAATTGTCATCATGGAGTTACCCATCTTCAGCCGCTCCCACCTTCAGCCCGCTTTATTTAGATTTTGCATCAAAAACTTCTCCAACAGCAACCAGTGTTGCTAGTTCTACTAATGTAAATTCCTATAGTTCTTTGCTATTTCAACAACCCAAAAGCGGCACATTGTATTCATTTAAATACAATCTGCGAATGAAAGCTTTAGGTTATAGCAATGGTTTTACCCCCGGCCATTATACTTATACATTACTATTTACAATGACACAACCGTGAAGAAGCTAATTTTTATATTCATATTACTTTGTTTTTCCGGGAAGGCATTTTGTCAATACCATTTTACAGGCTCAGCATCTGGGACTATGGATATTAGCTCTATAGTTAATCTGACAGTTAGCACGCCTGGTACCATTACGTTCAGCACAACAAGCGACTATCTGAATGGTATCACTTCTCTAAACTATACCACGCTTGCTGTAAAAAGCAATATTCTCTGGCTGGTAGAGGTACAGGCAAACGCTGCAAACTTCACAGCTATGGGTGGTGGCGCCAGCAGTAGTATGCCCTGCACTGTGTTAAGCTATAGGGTAAATGGAACCTCTGCATTTACTACTATGAGTACTGCTGCCCAAACTTTGCAGTTAGGTGACCAGGGAGACGCGAGCTCTTCGGGAAACACATTTGGCTTAGATCTTAAGTTCAATCCTGGTTTTTCCTATCCGGGTGGCCAATACAGCATCAGCCTGTTATACACTATTACTAATCAATAAGCTCTTATTCAATAAATCACATAAAGCCGCACCAGTAATGGTTTTGGTTGTTTTTTGCTTGATTTCCTCTCTTTTTATTTCCTAATAGCTTGTTAACCAATTACAAATCTGCCGTTAACACTCGCTAAAAGTTTCCAAGGTCTTGCAGGCTGCTGCATCTTTGTGTCATCAAAACAAACAAAAACAAAAATCGCCAAACCACACAAACTTATAAAAATGAAAAAGATCGCCATCATCGCCGCTACATTCTTAGGTTTCGCTTCAGC
>JAFDXS010000522.1 GCA_018267795.1 Bacteroidota bacterium
ACTTTTTCATACTCTGCCCCATTGGCGAATATTTCTTTCTTCCCTTGCTTCCATTTGCAGCTTATTGTCTCCTCCCTGTCTATAGTATTAAATACCCCCTCCACCCTGAAGCCGTCCAGTCCTTTTTGCACACTATTCTGCTGGTAGGCGCTAAAGTAGCTTTTGGTATAGCATAAATAATATATAGCATCCAGTAGGTTTGTTTTACCACTGCCGTTAGGCCCTGTTATACACGTTATCGGCGATAAAAACTGAAACTTCGCACTGGAATAGTTGCGAAATTGTAATAATGTTATATTTCTTATAGTGTTCAAGCAGGAATGGGAACGAAAGTTTTTATATTTTCGCACAAATTTAGATAAACGTGTCAACTCCTTTCGGTAAAGAAACATATTTATATTGGTACGAGATCATGTTGTTGTTGCGCCGCTTCGAAGAAAAAGCGGGTCAGCTCTACGGCATGCAGAAAATACGTGGTTTTTGCCATCTCTATATAGGCCAGGAAGCTATCGCTGCCGGTATGATGACCGCCATTCGCGACGATGACAATGTTATTACTGCTTATCGTGATCATGCTATGGCTATTGCAAAAGGCATATCTGCCGATGCTTGTATGGCCGAGCTTTATGGCAAGGCTACCGGTTGTACCAAAGGTAAAGGTGGTAGTATGCACTTCTTTTCTAAAGAAAAGCGTTTCTTCGGTGGCCACGGCATCGTGGGCGGCCAGATAGGCCTTGGTGCGGGTATCGCATTTGCTGAGCAATATCAGGGTACTGATCGTGCTACGCTTTGCTTCTTTGGCGATGGTGCTGCCCGCCAGGGTATGCTGCACGAAGCATTTAATATGGCTGTGCTTTGGCAGTTGCCGGTAGTTTTCATTTGCGAAAACAACCACTATGCTATGGGCACATCTGTTGAGCGCACTTCCAAGGTATTAGATATTTATCGCCTTGCCGATGCGTATGATATGCCGGGCGATTCTGTTGATGGTATGAGCTGCGAAGAGGTACATAAGGGTATCGATCGCGCTGTGCGCCGCGCACGCGAAGGCGGTGGCCCTACTTTCCTCGAAATTAAGACGTATCGCTATCGCGGCCACTCTATGAGTGATCCTGCCAAATACAGAACTAAGGAAGAACTGGAAGAATATAAAGAAAAAGACCCTATCAACCAGGTGCTTAAAACCATCATGGATAATAAATGGGCTACTGAAGAGCAGATTGAGCAGATCAATGAAAAAGTGAAGCAGGAAGTAGAGCAATCTGTGAAGTTCGCAGAAGAAAGCCCTTGGCCTGATGACAGTGAATTATACAAGGATATATACGCTGAACCTGATTATCCGTATATTACAGACTAATTTTTTATAAATTCTACAAAATAATTATCGATTTTTACCCCTTTTTATGGCAAATAGAGTAAGAAACAATCCGGCAGAGCCGAGAATCACATCAACTGAAACTAACCCTTTGGATAATGTTCAGGTAGTTTATGAAAAGAATAAAAAAGCAATTAATACTACTGTTACAGTAGTACTGCTGGTAGTTGTTGCCTTCTTTGCATATACCAAACTGTACAAAGCGCCACGCGAAGACAAAGCAGCTACTGCTATATCATACCCGCAGCGTTATTTTCAGGCCGACTCTATGAGGCTTGCATTACAGGGTGATGGTCAGCATCTTGGCTTCCTTAAGATAGAAAAGAAATACGATGGCACTAAAGCTGCAAACCTTGCTCATTATTATGCTGGCATTTGCTACCTCCACATGGGCGATTTCAATAATGCTATCAAGCAGCTAAAAGATTTCGACGGCAAAGGTACTATGGTACAGTATGCCGCATGGGGTGCTCTGGGCGATGCTTACATGGAAGACAATAAAGTAAAGGACGGCATCGATGCTTACGAAAAAGCTGCTGGCAATAAAGAAGATGAAATTCTTACTCCTTTATATTTATTGCGCGAAGGCATTGCTTATGAAATGAATAATCAGCCTGAAAATGCAAAGAAAGCATACATCCGCATTCGCGATGAATATCCGCAAAGCCTTCAGGCTCGCGATATGGATAAATATCTTGCGCGTCTTGGTGTAATAGATTAATACTTCTTAATTATAAAAATTATCCGCTCCCCTTTTTACCTTTACGGCGAAAAGGGGATTTTTCTTTTATGGCACAATCACAGCATAGCGACTCACTTTTAGACACACACCATCTTGCAGAAATGAAGTATGCAAGAGTAGCTATAGTACATACTGAGTGGAACGATAAAATTGTTCGCGAGCTGAAGAATGGCTGCGAAAGCATGATCCATCGCTTTGGTGGCGACATTATCGATCAGCTTATTGTTCCGGGTTGTT
>JAFDXS010000523.1 GCA_018267795.1 Bacteroidota bacterium
ATATACCCAGGTTAGTTACATCACCCGCAGCTAATACAAAACCACCGCCAAATATTAAACGGCTTGCATCAAAACCTTCCGGTTTATGCTGCCTTTTTGCATGTGTGCTGCGGCCTGTGCTGGTATATACCTCCTGGGCTGTAGCAAGGGAAAAGGTCATGCAGAGCATTACTACACTTAGTATGTATTTCATGCGTTATTACGAGTTTAAATAATCAAAATATAATGTGTCACAAATTTAGACAAATAAGCCCATTAAAAGTTTAGAACCCGCGTCCTTACAATATTTTAACTTATATCACAAGTTACATATTATTTAAACAAAAATCTTCCCCGGGTTCAAAATTCCATTGGGGTCAAAGACCTTTTTTATATCCTTCATCAGCTGTATTTGTACTTTATTAAAAGCTATATCCATGTACTGTTTTTGTACCAGGCCTATGCCATGTTCCCCTGATATGGTGCCGCCCATGCGCACCACTTCTTTAAACAGCGCTCGTATGCCCTGGGGCAGCTTTGTTTTCCAGTCCTCATCACTCATGTCAGCCTTTACAATGTTTACGTGCAGGTTGCCATCGCCCGCATGGCCATAGCAAACGGACTGAAAACCATATTCCCTGCCTATTTCTTTTATTATGCGCAGCAGTTCAGGTAATTCGGCACGGGGCACTACGGTATCTTCTTCCTTATATATCGAGTTACTTTTTACGGCTTCGCCCACTTTCCTGCGCAGATTCCAGAGCATTTGTTTTTGCTCATGGCTTTCTGCAAATAATATTTCCCCAATATCAAATGCCTGTACTATCTCTGATATGGCTTCTATCTCGGTATATAATTGATCCGGGTGATTGCCGTCCACTTCTATCAGCAGGTGCGCCTGCACATCATCGCCCAGCGATATACCTGTTGCTCCTGCATAGCGCATAGACCATTCCAGCGCATCCCGCTCCATAAACTCCAGTCCTGATGGGGTGTAACCTGCCAGGAAGATAGCATTTACCGCCTCGCAAGCCTGCACTGCAGAGCGGAATGGTACTAACAAAAGGAGGTCGTGCTTTACGGCAGGTATTAGCCTTAATACAATTTTTGTAATCACGCCCAATGTACCTTCACTGCCCACTACCAGTTGGGTAAGGTTATATCCGGTTGCGTTCTTCAGCACATTGGCACCTGTCCACATCACTTCCCCATTTGGCAGCACTATTTCCAGGTTCAGCACATAATCTTTTACTACACCGTATTTCACCGCCTTAGGGCCACCGGAGTTTTCGGATATATTGCCGCCTATAAAGCAAGAGCCTTTGCTGGCAGGGTCGGGCGGGTAAAACAGCCCTTCCGCTTTTACGTATTCCTGCAGCACCTGGGTTATTACTCCCGGTTCTACTGTCACTTGCAGGTTGCGTTTATCTAAATGCAGAATTTTATTAAAGCGGCGCATATCTAGCACTACGCCTGCCGCTATCGGTAGTGCACCGCCGCTTAACCCGGTACCTGCACCACGTGGCGTTACGGGTATTAGTTGGTCGTTGCAGTACTTCATTATGGCGCTTACTTGTTCCACAGTTTCAGGTTGCAGCACCACTTCCGGCATATAGCTAAGGTCTTCCGTTTGGTCTGATGCACAGTGTTCCAGCTGTTCCTTATCTGTAGAAACGTTGCTTGCTGGCAGGGTGGATTCGAAATAAGCTATATCGCCTGGCTGTATTTTCCGGAAATGCATGTGGCAAAAGTAAAGCTGATACCCCAAAAAGGGGGAATTTGACAGAAAATTTGTTAAAACAGGTACTATGCATTGCATAATACTAAATAGCACATATCTTTGTATTGTAAATGTTAGGACGATGACGATAGATAACACAGAATCGCAAATGCGGAAAGGCTTGCTGGAGCTATGTATACTCGGTATTATACATAGACATAAAGAGGCCTACCCAAGCGATATACTGGAAGAACTAAAGGACGCGAAGCTGGTAGTACTGGAAGGAACACTATACCCATTGCTCACCAGGCTGAAGAATGCAGATATGCTCGCTTACCGCTGGGTGGAGTCATCATCCGGTCCGCCACGCAAGTATTATGCACTTACAAAAAGCGGATTAAAATTTTACGTTCAGCTCCGTACTACCTGGGATGAGCTTAGTAATGCAGTAAATCATTTAACCACTACACTTATATAAAAGACACACTTATTATGCAACGTATCATACAGATAAACATAGCGGGAAGAATGATTCCCATAGAAGAAGACGCTTATTTAATACTTAGGGATTATCTTAAGTCGCTGGAGCGCCAGTTTTCCGGCGAGGAAGGGCAGGAAGAAATAATACAGGATATTGAGTATCGCATA
>JAFDXS010000524.1 GCA_018267795.1 Bacteroidota bacterium
TATCATCCTTCACCTTTACAGGTATTCCGCTCAACCTCACCAGCTGGACAGCAGGAACTATCGTGACAACAGTATGTAGTAAAGACGGTGATGCGTATCGTTATGGGTTTAACGGACAACTTAAGGACAACGAATGGGCAGGTATAGGAAATCACATGAGTACAGAATTTAGGCAGTATGATTCCCGTTTAGGGCGTTGGCTTTCTGTAGATCCGTTGATGGCGAAATTTCCGAGTTGGAGTCCTTATGTTTTTGCTTTTGATAATCCAATTCAACTAAACGATCCTAAGGGTGATGCTCCGCCTACTATAAAAGAAATTTATCAATATGGGAAAACGCATAGTTTAGTTTTTGCTTCACTTCTTACCAGTGCAAGAATTACGGAAACAAACTATAGTGATAAAATATCGTTTGGAGAAAGAACATATACTCGAAATTCAAGCGGGTATATTACACTCAAAAAAGATAATGATATTAAATTTGAAGTTATACAGTTATCTCATGAGTTAACAAATAGAAAAAATATTCTTGAAATTAATAAAGCTATGCAAGATGTAGGTTCGGGAAAAATTACCCCAAAAGAATATGCAACTAAACTAAATAAGATTGAGTATGAAGGTGAAATAAACCAAATTAAAGTTGCGGCTGAAATAGGATATATATTCAAGGGGAAAGGAATGGAAAAATTAAATGGACTTGTAAGCGAGTATAAAAAGGACAACACTATTGACCTTGAAAAAAGATTAAAAGTTAACGAATCAGGCACTCAAGAATATGAAGAAGCAGGCCAGAAGATTAGAGATGCTGTTATAAAAGCGAATTCTGAAGAAAATAAAACAACAGACACTACAAAAAAATGATTATGAAAAAGATTGTCTTAATATTCTCTTTTATTCTAATTGCGCTAAAAGGTTGGTCGCAAAATAAAGAGAGTATTTCTTCAGCAAATATTGAATTTATTGACGATTCGACTGTTAAGTATTCCGTAGGGGATATTGATTTTATTAATAATTCAACTATTAAGTACGATGCAGTTTTACTTGCTTGCGATACTTGTGTGCCAATTAAAAATATAGGATTTCGAATAATATTGCAATTATATAAAAATCAATATAAAACAATTAAAAATATTAATGCTAAGGAGTGGCTGCGATTATTAAATCAAAAGTCAACAGATTTTGCAGCTAATATCATTTTATATTCAATTTATGATAAAGATGCAACAGTAATTTCGGCATTCGCTACTCCAGAAAAATGGCGAAGAGTTTTAAAAGATGATGATTTGAAATATTGGGAGTCAATATTGGTAGCAAAATAAGGTAGTGTACCTGTTGATCTCACTCGTCCGCATTTGTAATGCGGATGCAAAAGGTTGGGCGTTTGTAACGTATCAGGGGTAACGATGAAGCATCAGCAAAGGATTTTACCAAGAACGTTATAGTTCCAGCAGTTAAGCAAGTTGCCGTACAATCAGCTATCTTTGTGGGTACTGCTGTTGCCGGAGAGGTATTAGAACCGTTGATATTTGGAGAGGAACTTACCCCTGCTGTTGATGCTACTTACGTAAAGCCACCGTATGCGCCTGAGCCAATAGTAGAACTCACAGGTACTACTAAAGTCCAAACGCCGACCACGAAACAAATTGGACCAGCTGGTGACGCTGACGCCTCTGTTACAAAACAAGTGCCTGACAATTGGGAGAAAAAAACAACAAAGAAAGGTGACGGGACTCTTTTTAAAGACCCTAAAAACCCTCAAGGAAATAATTTTCGAGTACAAAGAGGGAATCCAAAGAGTCCGAATCCAGGGCAACAAAAACCTTATGTAAAGGAAACTAAAAATGGTAAAGTAATAGACGCGAAAGGAAATGAAGTAAAGCCAGATTCAAAGGAAGCACATACACCTAAAGCAGATTATAAATACGATAAATCGAACTAATTATGACTCCTGACGATTATAAACTATGGGAAAAAAACATTTTTTATGCAATAAAAAATGTATCTAATATAGAAATGCAGAAATTAGCATGGTTGGGTAAGTCTCCAAAAATTGTTTCGTCATTTTCAGAAGTGTATAACGTCTTATATGATGACTTTGACTTTGAAGATTACATTAAATATTATGAAAGTAAACATTCTAGCGATAATTTGTTGATGCAAATGAAGCGGTTGGATATTATGATGTCAAATTACAATCCACCAGATTCAGCTTCATGGGTTGATGATTTAATTTTGCTTGACCCGAAATGGATAGAGATAACCAAACAAGCAAAAATAGTTTACGATAATAGACCCGCTGTTCCAGATTTGTAATCTGGAACTACAGTGTGTCGGGGATTTGCAATAC
>JAFDXS010000525.1 GCA_018267795.1 Bacteroidota bacterium
CGTTTGTGGGTCCAGAGCCAGTTTTCGGGTTGGTCGTTCAGCTGCTGCTCCATGAAGGTGACATAGCTTTTTATTACTTCTCCACTTGCCATAGTAGATGCGTCTTTGGTAAGCAACTGCATGTTTACTTCATAGTATCCACGTTTTAGCTTCCTGATGCCGCAGAACACTACAGCTGCCTTTGCCCTGGTAGCCAGTTGCTCGGGTCCCTTGAAGAATGGTGCCTCGCGGTGCATGAATGGCAGCCACAGAGCGCCATTGAGGTTAGAGGGATTCTGATCGGCTATGAGGCCTACAATGTGGCGGATGCCCTGCAGGCGCTGAAAGCCTTTTTTAGCCTTCATGGAGATAAGCCAGCCACCGCCACGACTACGGGCATAGTTGATGAGCCTATCCATAGCGGGATTTTTGGTGGGCATATACACGCCGGCTACCTGGTGGGGCGAATTGTACTGCACGGCTACGTTTACCCATTCCCAGTTGAAGGTATGGCCCAGCATCATGTATATATCGCGGTCATCAGCATAGAGGTCTTTTATCAGCTGCCAGTTGCCCGTGACGCGGCGCTGCAGTTGGCGCTCTGATATGGATATGAGTTTCAAGAGTTCTACCCACTGATCGCAGAAGCTGCGGTAGAACCGCTTCTTGATAGCCTTACGCTCGGCATCGCTTTTCTCAGGGAAGGCGTGCATGAGGTTGTCTGCAACCACTGCACGACGATAGCCTGCCACATGGTATACCAGCACATACATAAGATCTGAAAGCAGGTACAGCACCCTGAGGGGTAATAAGGAAAGCGGGTAAAGAATGCCTATTAATAGATAATACACGGTGCAAAATTAAGGCTAATGTCGAAATGTGCTGAAATAAGGCAATAGGATAGAATGATAGGATATCCCATTAACTATAGAAAAAAGTTTTGGGAGGTTTGGGGACATTTTATTGGTCAGCGCTGCTGCTGAGGCTATTATTACGTTTTAGCGAAATGTAACAAAATGTCTCAAAATGTCGCATTATGTCCCATTGGGAAATTTCCGGAATTTCCGGTTTTTTCCGGTGGTGGAAATTGTAATATGGTTGCCTGTAGCGGTTTAGGAGGGAAATTTCTGGTGGGAGAGAAATTTCCGTTTAGGGTTTACAGTATGTCAAAGAACTTTTATGCAATTGAACTTTGATTGTGCCAATTGCATGTTTTCAGGGGATGTTTCACTTCGTTCAACATGACGGCCTTGATTGGGGCTGTTCCTGATTTGGCAAGATAGGGTTATTAACAAGCGGTTTCCAAATAGAGATATCCACATTTCGAATTAAAAAAGGACTAGAGTATGTTGCGACTTGCATGTAAAGATCAAAATAAATATATAAAACATATTCAAAAAAGCAAGCGTATTTATACAGTTTAAATACCGTTGTTTAACTGTATTAATTATTAATAAACTATCATATGTTTATGGTCTAAAAATCATACGCTATGAAAAAAATCATTTTGGTAATTACTATGCTTGTTGCTATGACTTATACCTGTAAAGCACAGGTAATAATAGGGCTGACATCGCGGTACCCTAAAACATACAAATTGAAGCGTGCCGTAGCAACGCGCGATGCGGCGAATATCAAAATAATGGATGCGGATAACAACGATATACTTATTGAAAAGGGTAAGAGAATAAAGATAACGGGTGAACAAGGTAATGTATATGGGGTGCACCCTATGGGAGGCAATGATACTCACATCTCTATAGAAGATTTTTATGAATCACGAAGAGCTGTAAATGTAACTGCTATTGGCGGTGCAGTTACTTATCCATTTAAGTTGCGACCACAGACAGGTGTTATAGAACCTACCTTCTCGCTAAGCGGTGTGGCGGGGCTGCATTTTTCGCTTGATAAAGACACTGTAAAGTCATTAAGCCTTTTAGTTGGCGTAGGATCATCGTCTATAATGCTAAAGAAAAGCAATAGCACAGATACTACTACTGACGGTACAACAAAAGCAGCGGCTACTTTTTCTGTGACGCTGATTGGGCAGTGGGATAATATACAGCTTGCAGTGTCTGTGGGATGGGATAATAACCTGGACAACAGTATTGATAAATGGAAGTATCAATCGAAACCATGGGTGAGCGTGGGTGTTGGGTTTAATATTTTCTCTGCGGGGCATTAAGGGCATCGTTGCTTAGCCCTGTGCGATTATTTTGCGTATTCGCGATATGTATCCCAGCGTGGGTTCTTACTTTTCTTTTGCTTCCCCAAAAGAAAAAGATTCTGTGTTAACGTCCAAATTTTATTTAAATTTGAGTAGGCAAAAAATTTCAAGAGCGGCCATGAGCCA
>JAFDXS010000526.1 GCA_018267795.1 Bacteroidota bacterium
CAGTGGCAACAACGGTCCACTTGAGTATTAAACTTCCCACACCGGTATTGGTAGTAAAGTTATTGATAAAAGTTGAGCCGCTTACTGTATCTCCACCAGGGGCGGTACCTGTAGTATCGTATTGAGTCGAGAACGTTTGTGCAAAACTGCCCACACTTAAACCAACACCACACAATAATAATAGTAAAAACTTTTTCATTTTTATTAATCTAATTTATCGCAAATTAAACAAAACCATACATCTCACCAAAAACCATATTACACAGTAGTGTCATAAAATCCTTTAACTATATAGCTTTTGTATTTTTCGTACATTGCTATTCTATTATAGATTAATCAAAGAGTGTGCCATGTCATTCATTAATAAGGTAAAAAAGGCTAAGGGCTTTTTAGCCGGCATAGCTATTACTGCTACCGTTTTCCTATTTATACAGGCCAAGCCTGTTTCCGATCCCTATTTCGAAATATCCAAGAACATGGACATATTCGCTACCCTGTTTAAGGAATTGAATAGTTATTATGTAGATCCCATAGAGCCGGGCAAGCTGGTGAAAATAGGCATAGATGCCATGCTCGACAACCTGGACCCTTACACTAATTACATAACTGAATCAGACATAGAGGAATATGAGTTTCAGACCACGGGCAAATATGGTGGCATAGGTGCCTCTATGAAGAAGAAAGGCGAGGATATATATGTAGGTGATGTATACGAAAACAGCCCGGCCCAGAAAGCAGGCCTGCACCCTGGCGATTTAATAGTATCTATTGACAATCAGCCTCTTAAGGGTAAAAGCATAGAAGACATCAGCGTTTTATTAAAGGGCTCACCAGGCACAAAAGTGTCCATCACCGTGAAGGATGCTTTTAGCGGGGCTATTTCTCAAAAAATGGTACAAAGAGGTGAGATAGAGGTATCCAGCGTACCCTATGCTGGTTTAATAGGTCCTCAGAAAAATATTGCGTTTGTACGGCTTACACAGTTTACCAGTGGTTGTGGTAAGCAGGTACGCAAGGCACTTGACAGCCTGAAAGGGGTACAACCTAATTTACAGTCCGTAGTGCTTGATCTCCGCGCTAATCCGGGTGGCTTACTCAATGAAGCCATAGAAGTTTGCAACATCTTCGTAGATAAAAACCAATTGGTAGTAAGCACCAAAGGCAAGCAGCCTGAGATGGACAAGGAATACAAAACACCGGGTGTAGCCTGGAATACCGAAATACCTTTGGTTGTAATGGTAAACCACTCATCGGCATCAGCGTCCGAAATTGTTTCCGGTACCATGCAGGATTTAGATAGGGGTGTGATAATAGGTGAGCGTTCTTATGGTAAAGGCCTTGTACAAAATGTAAGGCCATTAGGCTACAACTCTCAGCTTAAGCTTACCACTGCCCGCTACTATACGCCAAGCGGTCGTTGTATACAGGCTATTGACTATACACACCGCAATGCAGATGGCAGTGTAGGTAATGTACCAGATTCACTAAAGAAAGCTTATAAAACAAAAGATGGCCGAAAAGTATTAAGTGGGGGCGGCATAGAACCGGATGTAATAGTAAAAACTGACCCTATCAGCAGGCTAGCCATTACCTTATATACTAAGAACTACTTCTTTGACTATGCTACAGAGTATGCACGCAGTCACACTACCATAGCAGACGCAGCCACTTTTGAGCTAACTGAAGCAGAATATGCTCAGTTTACAAAATGGCTTTCCGGCAAAGACTATTCGTACCAAACAGAAACACAAGATGCACTTGACTCGCTGAAGTCCACCGCCATCCGCGAAAAATATTATGATGAAGCAAAGACTGAGTTTGCTTCGTTGCAGGCCAAATTGGCTCATGATAAAACCCAGGACCTGGTAAAGCACAAAGAAGAGATTAAACATTTCCTGGAAAATGAAATAGTGTCCCGGTACTACTTCCTTCGTGGCCGCATATCGCAGAGCCTGCATGACGATAAAGAACTGGCTAAGGCAATGACTATTCTAGCTCAGCCTGCGGAATATCAAAAGTTATTAGGTAAGTAAACAGACCTTCCTTAAATAAAAGAGAGCGCAATGATTGCGCTCTCTTTTATTTTTTAAGTATCCATTGCTCCAGCGCTTCCGCCAGCTTTCGGTCGTTGCTCAGGCGGGGCACCTTATTTTGTCCCCCCAGCTTTCCTACGGACTTCATGTATTCTATAAAGGTGTGCGGCGACATTACCCTTAGCTTCAAAGGCTGCAATATGCTGCCTGTTATCAGGTCATCGTAATAAATATTTTTCGCGCGCAGATGCTTATCTACCGCCAGGGAAAATGCTTCTATATTATCAGGCACATTCT
>JAFDXS010000527.1 GCA_018267795.1 Bacteroidota bacterium
GGATTATTAAAACCGCCGCACCAGGCCAGCGTCTTTTCGGTGCCGTGTTCGTCATACACCTTTACGGTGCTATCATATTTGTATACTTCACCCTGAAACTGGGCATTGGCATGCAAGCCTGATAGACAAAAGATAAAAATGGCTATACAGGTATAAGATAGTTTCATAGGTATATATTTTAAATTGTTAGAACTAAAATATAGAATATTATCGCATAATACTAATAGGTATTGTCTTCATATTCCGTTCAGACTTCAGTATGCAATAGTAAATACCCGGTGCCAGACTGCCTGCAGGTAGCTGAGTGCGGCCATTGGCAGCATTTATAGTTTGCCCCATTACTTTTTGCCCGGTTACCGTTACTATGCTAATAGAAATTTCCCTTGCAGCGAATACACTATTCCACATCAGGTTTATCACATTACTTGCAGGATTAGGGAATGCATAAATTTCAGGATTGCCCGTTGGTAGCTTGTTTACCACAGTGGTCACGGTAGGGGTATCCGTCACCAGTGTATCTTGTTTGTATAGCTTTAGTCCGCCCCATATATCACCTACCACCATTTCATATTTTCCATCGCCATCTACATCTGCCACAGCAGGTGCCGAGCGAAAACCCTTGTAGTCACCCCGGCGGTATAATGACAAATAAGTAGAGTCTATGTAAGAGTAGTTAGTATCCAGCAGTGTATAAGGCCCTACCGTGTCTCCCTGGAAGCCGGTGTAGCGATACAACTCACCCGACATGCTGCCTACCAGCAGGTAGTCTTGTGCAGAATTGTCCATTCTGCCAATGAATGGTGTGCTGTGGTTTTCGCCATAGTACGGGCCATCTACCTTCACCTTGCCAAGTGTTTTAGTTATATACTTCAGGCTTATAGTGCCTGGTGTAGTGCTTGTGTTTTGGTAATAATAAAGGTAGCCCCCATAGCTGCCGGATATAAGATCGGGCTTGCCATCATGGTCCAGGTCGTATATGCAGGGTGCAGCATTGCCGCCTACATTTATAGTATTGTTGGCAGCATCTTTCAGCGTGCGCTGCTCCAGCTGCCATACCGGCTGTACACTATTGCTGGCGGCTGTATTTGTAAAGTAGGTGAATGATGAACCGTTTGGTACTTGGCCTAATATTAAATCATCTTTACCATCATTATCTATATCGCCAATAGCAATAGAAGAGCCTTGAAAATTGAATGTATCAAGGTTCATGAAATTGCTGCTTTGCAGGGTAAAGGATGGATGCCCTGCGGTGCTGGTGTTTTTATAGTATGATATGCGCGAAGTGTAGGTGCCGCTGTATATACCATCGCGCCTGTAGTAGCCGTCTGAGCCTATGAAGAGATCTGGCTTGCCATCTTTGTCATAGTCATAAAAGACAGGGAATGAAGCCTTGCCTATATCTATCGTTTTGTCAACAAGAAAAGTATCACTCTGGTAGCGGAATGCGGGCACACTGGCAGTGCCGGTATTCTTCATATAGATGACGCACTTATAGTCCTCTCCATCTTTATTAGGCGCTATCAGCAGGTCCTTCAGGCCATCCTGGTCTATATCTATGTTAAACAGGGCCGGCCACTGCGGCATATATATGCTGCGCACATGACTGTCCCAGGCGGTATCCTGTGCTACCATGCTATCCACATTTTTCCCCGAGCCTGCCTTACCATTTTGCAGGTACACCACGTTATTAAAGCCCACACTGCCATCAAGATAATCTTTATCGCCATCACCATCCATGTCTATCAGCACAAATGTATTGCCCGAGTGTGTTTTCTTTTCTTCCCATGGATGGATGATGAGATTAGAATTGTCGCAGCTAAAACCCAGGAGATGGGTAAGGGTGGCAGGTTGGTAGAATTTGCCCCAACACTGGTCTGCTAATTTTATTCTTATCGAGTCGCAAGGCAAGGTATCCTCTTTCTGCACATTTTTATACCACCAGGCATTGTTGCCGCCCAGGTCGTTAAAAGAAAGGAAGTCAAGATCGCCGTCATTGTCCACATCTACTATTGCCGGTATATCTGTATTGGCCACATAAGCATTATAAGCTCCCACTGCACCTACCAGATTGTTGTAATAAAGCTCCTTGTAAAATTTAAAACAAAGTTGGTTGGCCCCGTTATAATAGCCGGTAGAAACATTGTAACCGGATTGCCCTGCGTGAAACAGGTCGGGAATGCCGTCGCAGTTGTAGTCGGCCAGGATAAGATATACCTCTATAGGCGGAAAATTCAATTCGTATTCGGGAGCATATACATAGTTTGGATTGCCCGCGGTGCCGTTATTAATAAAAGTACGCACACCTATGAAACGTTCGTACACCAC
>JAFDXS010000528.1 GCA_018267795.1 Bacteroidota bacterium
GGCAAACCTTAAAGACGATTACAGTGCATTACAGAACTACGCGCTCAATCAGAAGAAAGCACAAAAGATGCAACAATGGGTAGCTCAGAAATTGCCTACCTATTATCTTAAGATAGATCCTGAATACCGCTCTTGCGGCGTATTTAAAGATTGGAATCTTGATGCCAATACCGGTAAATAATTCGCTTTAAAATATTTAAGCCCTGTAACGAATGTTACAGGGCTTTTTCTTTATAATAGGTTATGGATTACTACTAGCTGAACAGGAAGGCAATATCATCTCTTGTCAGTCGTTTCAGGAATGCGTTATCGTCAGATACCAGGTCGCTGGCAAGCGCACGTTTGCGCTCCTGCAGTTGCAGCATTTTTTCTTCTATAGTATCCTTGCATATCAGCCGGTAAGCGAAGATGTTTTTTGTTTGTCCTATACGGTGGGTACGGTCTATTGCTTGTTGTTCTACCGCTGGGTTCCACCATGGGTCCACTATATATACATAGTCAGCTGCGGTAAGGTTCAACCCTATACCGCCGGCCTTCAGTGATATCAGGAATATGCGGCATTCATCGTTGTGCTGAAATTCCTGTATCGCACGTTCACGCTCTTTAGATGAGGTGCCGCCATCAAAATATACATAAGGAATACCTTTCTTTTCCAGCTCAGCTCTTATCAATGCCAGCATACCCAGGAACTGCGAGAAGATAAGCGCTTTATGGTTGCCTACGTTCTCATTTATCTCACGGGTCAGCTCTTCCAGCTTTATAGAGTAGTTATGGAATTTTTCTTCCTCATTCAGTATAGCCGGTGAGTCACATATCTGTCTCAGCTTGGTAAGCCCTTGCAGTATATGCATCTGCGAGCGTTCTATACCGCGCTCGTCTATCATCCCCAGTATCTGTGAGCGGTAAGCATTGCGGTAAGCGTCATATATCTTACGCTGCTCTGCGCCCATCTCGCAATATTGTATTGTTTCTGTTTTTTCCGGTAGGTCTTTTGCCACCTGTTCCTTGGTACGGCGTAGCAGGAATGGGTAAGTAAGCTTGCGCAATTGCAGCTTCACTTCATCTTCCTGGAATTTGTCTATCGGGTTTGCAAACTCATTCATGAAAAATTCCCTGCTGCCCAGCATACCGGGGTTCAGGAAGTTCATTTGCGCATACAGGTCAAATGTGTTGTTCTGTACAGGTGTACCGCTCAGTGCCAACCTGTTTTTCGCATTCAGCAATAGGGAAGCCTTTGCCACTTGCGACTGAGGGTTCTTTATAGATTGCGATTCATCCAGCACTACATAGTCGTATGCTATGTCTTTAAACATTTTTATATCACTACGCATAGTGCCATAGGTAGTAATGGTTACATCGTAGTCGTCGAAGAATGTTCTGTTTGCAGTGCGTTTCGATCCGTGATGTATAAAATGTGTTAGCTCAGGGGTAAACTTTTTTATTTCATTTTCCCAGTTATACATCAGAGTAGTAGGGCACACCACCATGAATTTCGCATTAGGGTTTTCATTCTTGTAGTGCTGGAAAAAGGTAAGCGTTTGTACCGTCTTACCAAGACCCATATCATCCGCCAGTATGCCGCCCCATCCTGCCTCTTTTAAGAAGAGCAGCCATTGAAACCCTGCCAGCTGGTATGGACGCAATTGCGCTACAAGCTGTGTAGGCGGTGCTATATCGCTAAAGTCACTGTTTACTATATTATTGAGGCGTAGTTTTTTCTCTTCCAGTTCTTTTTGCAGTTCTTCTTCATCTACCTCCGCAAGCAATTCATCCAGCACACTGAAGTGAAATTTCTTTAGCCGTAATTTGTTGCCCTTGGCTTCACCTACTTTTAGTAGCAGCGCATATTTTTTCAGCCACTCTTCAGGCAGCAGCCCTATTGAGCCATCACCCAGGCGCACAAAGTTTTGTTTTTGTGTCAGCGCAAGTTTTACTTCTGCTATGGATACCGTTTGGTCACCGAATGTTATATCCACGCTTGCATCCAGCCAGTCTATGCCACTGCTCACATGCACATGGGTATCGGGCTTATGTGTATTAATGCGCAGGTTCTTCAGGCCTTCAAAGCCAAATAGCTCTACCTTCCACTCCCGCATCACATCTGTAAAGCGGAAGAACCAATTGTTGGCTAGCACAGTATTGCCTGGCAGGTAAAAGAAATGGTCTTTTAGGTTTTGCTGCATATCACTATGCAGGTTGCGCAGCATATTTATAAACTCTTGTTCCGAGGCTTCATCACGCTGCACTATTTTCACCACGCCATGCTGTGGTTGTATCACATCCCCAAAGAAACCCCATTTTATTTCTATTCCGTTATAGG
>JAFDXS010000529.1 GCA_018267795.1 Bacteroidota bacterium
GTTACGGCATTGTATAGCGCATCGCCTTCTGTTTTAGCTGTTATCCACTTGCCTTCAGCGTAATTCTTTAATTGTGTTACAGACATCTGTCTATTATATTAAAATGAGATATTAAAATAAATTTTTTCTGTTTTTGGAAATAGACTGCAATTTATAATATTTGCAGCGAATTTACCCTTTATGATACCCCGCAAGCCTTGTATATCAGTAACTTTTAGCGTTCTTTTCTCATTTTTCTTTTGCTTTACCGCATTTGCACAAAAGGAATATCAATTCAGTTTCGATACCGCTGCCGCCCTGCCTAAAGGAGCTATGTACAGCCACGTAAAAGTGATAGACGAACGCCTGGATAAAGAGAGCTTTGGCCGGATGAAAATTAAGTTCAGCATTAAGAAGCTGGTGACAGCAGATTCATTTTCTATTGAGCTTGAGAAGTTTGGTGAGCATCTTGTTAGAAAAGTGAATCCCAAAGCTGACAATACCCTCTTGATAGTATTGCATCAACTATCAGTAGAAGGTAACATAAAGGGAATGGTAAGTACCATATACATTAATGCAGACTATTATCTCAGTACTCCTTACGGCGGTTATCAATTATTATTTACTGTTGATAAGCTTAATGAAGTAAAAACAACTGATGTAAGACGGGATATGAACCTGTTATTTTCCCATTTATTTTACACAATAGCAAACGCTACAGTAGCGCAGCCCAAGAGAGATAGCATTTATACTGAAACACAAGCTGCTAATAGAATTGCCGACATTAAAAAGCAATTCCCCGTTTACAATGCCAATAATTATAAAGTAGGCGTTTATTATACGCTTGAGCAATTTTTAAACAATACACCTGGCGATACTCTTTTTAAAGAAGATGACCATTTTGTAAAAATCGGCAACTCGCCTCATTTCTATTATGTTGATAAAAAAGGCTGGCGAAATGGTCGTATCAGCGAAAAGGATTTTTTTGCGGTATATAATGGTGAAAGATGGTTTAAATCTACCTCTGATGGAAGTTTTGGAATGGAGAAAGATGGAGATGACTTCTACTTTAAGGCAGAGAGAAAGAGCATAAATGGGTATACGAATTCTCCATTTATGACTGTCGGTTATTTAGCAGGTGGAATAGTAGTGGGTGCAATAGTTGATGTTGTTGATGCTACTGTTGCAAGCTCCGTTACAACACTTGAAAAAGATGCAGACCTTACACGCATGGATATAACAGAAGAAAACCCTAAAACAGGCAAGGGGGCAAAAACTAAAATTTTCTACCTTTTTAAAATTGACCCGATTAACAAAACTTTCATTCCCGCTAAACGCCTGCAATAGCAATATTATATCGCAACACCAAACTGCCGTAGATGATGTGTAGCATGTTTATGCAGTAGCTGTATAGATTGCGTATAATCGAGCTCACCGAAAATAGGATTCGTAACTTTCTTTTCAGCATCGTTATTAAAAACCTCAAAAAAATGATTTACCTCCGCTTGTAATTCTTCAATAGCATGTTGCACGGCACTGTGCTTTACAGCGGCAGGTATATCGGGCATTAATGGGTTGCCCGTATTTTCTTTAAAGGGCTTTTCACTTTCCATAAAGGCCCTGTACTTTGGCAATGCTTCTTCATTGGTTACTACCGCCACTACGCGCTTGCCATTGCCTATACGCATATAGTCAGCCATATGCTCTATCATTTGCTGCACATTCATCTTACCCCATAGTGGTGTTGTTGCAGGGTCCAGTTGTTCCAGCATAGGTATGTATTCATTTCTCAGAAAAGCTTCTTTTTCCCGGATGTTTTCCATCTTACAACAGTTGTTTTATTAATGATTCCTGTGTTATGCCCTCTGCTTCTGCCTTGTAGTTGCGCAGCACGCGGTGGCGCAGCACAGGCATAGCCATTGCCTGCACATCTTCTATATCAGGCGAGTATTTGCCATTTAGCAGTGCATTGCACTTTGCGCCAAGTATCAGGTACTGCGATGCACGAGGACCTGCACCATAAGCTACATATTGGCTCGTAGCATTAGCTGTGGACGAGGATGGCCTTGTTTTCTGCACCAGGCCTACAGCATATTCCAGCACGTTATCCGGCACAGGCACTCGGCGTATCAGCTCCTGGAAATAGAGTATTTCATCTGCGCCCAGCACCTTCTGCAGTTCTTTGGTTACTGCACCTGTAGTATTGCGCACGATTGTTACTTCCTCTGCAAAGCTAGGGTAGTCCAGCGTAATCTGGAACATAAAACGGTCAAGCTGTGCTTCCGGAAGCGGGTAGGTGCCTTCCTGTTCTATTGGGTTTTGTGTAGCCAGTACAAAG
>JAFDXS010000052.1 GCA_018267795.1 Bacteroidota bacterium
CTACCATTTCCACAGGGTATGTTTCACATTTGTAGCCTATGGTCACATTGGGCAGTGGCACGTTTATCATCCAGTTAGGCACTATGTCCTGTGTAGCTTCCAGAAACTGGGCAGCTATCTGGTTTAGCACCTGGCCCTTGTATGGTATAGGGCGGGGTAGCACTACATCAAATGCAGAGATACGGTCGCTTACCAGCATCACCATATACTTGTCTGCAATAGTGTAAACGTCACGAACTTTTCCTTTGTAGAAATTTGTTTGCTGAGGCAGTTGAAGCATATATAGTCAGATTATTTTGGCTGCAAATATAGGCTAAACAGCCAAAGCTGAAAAAAGTTCAACTGCCGGTTTTTCCTTGCCTAATTACACAATGTTTCGTTAGTAGTATATGCTGCTTTCCCAGTCGTTACATTAAATTGATCTTCAAAGAAATAGCTGGCCTTATCGGCTGCTACATCATTCAGGCAGCCCGCAGAACTATTGCGTAGCAAAAATAAATATGTGCAAGTATCTACCTTAATGCCTGAGGCATTTGTAAAGGATACCTTTACCTGGTATTTATAATCCGTGCTTTTTGCCCCACTCATATCTACACCATCCCAGCCGCTGGTGCTGCTTGTCTGGTACACAAGGGCTCCGCTTTGCTTATAAATAGATAAAGAAAAGTTGCTGATTTTTTTTGGATATAATATTATCGGCCTGTACAGGTCATTTTTACCATCACCATTTGGAGAAAAAGCTGTCGACAGTGCTATAGCCGTAGAGTCAGCGCTATAGATGCTTATTAAGTTATTACAATTACTGTCTAATGTTGTGGTGGTCGCGCCTGCGTCTTTTGCTTTTTTACATTCGCTAAATAATACGAAAAGCATACTCACGCTTAACACGCTGATAGCCATCCTTTTATATCCCATAACATCGTTTTTACTGAAATTAAGAACTTATTATTGTTTCTAAAACTATTTCTAAACTAAAAGCTAGGATAGTGAATTACTGCAGCAACAAAAAAGGCTGCTCCTTGAGCAGCCTTTTTAATATAATACAGATCGTTATTACAATCTTGATTTTACATTAGCTATATCCTTCAGGCGTTTTTCAGCTATGCGCATAGCGGCCAGCTGTGTATGTATTTTTTCTTTTTCTGAAAGGTCAAATATCTCAAGGGTGCGGCCATAGATTTTTTCTACGTTACCATTTACGCGCTCGCGATTGTAGCCTTCCAGCTCAGCACATACATTTATCAGGCCACCTGCATTTATCAGGAAGTCGGGTACATATAGTATACCTTTTTCTATCAGCATTGGTCCGTGTACATTTTCGTCTGCAAGCTGGTTATTAGCAGCACCGGCTATTATTGGGCACTTCATTTTGTTTATGCTTTCTGTATTCACAGTAGCACCCAGTGCACATGGAGCGTAGATATCAATGTCCAGGTCAAATATTTTGTCACCATCTACTACTTCTACGGAATGGAATTTCTCTAAGGTCTGCTTTACCTTGGCCTGGTTTATATCAGTTATATACACCTTTGCCCCTTCTTCTATCAGGTGTCCGGTGAGGTATTGGCCCACATGGCCTACACCTTGTACTAATACTTTCCTGCCTGTAAGGCTGTCATTGCCCCACATTTTCTTTGCAGCCGCTTTCATACCCATAAACACGCCGTAAGCAGTAAATGGCGAAGGATCACCACTGCCGCCCATATATTCAGGTACACCGGTTACAAAATCTGTTTCTATAGAGATGTACTCCATATCGCGTGCAGAGGTATTTACGTCTTCGGCAGTTATGTATTTACCGTTTAGGCTGTTTACAAACTTGCCGTAGCGGCGCCACAGCGCTTCTGTCTTTATTGTTGCTGCATCACCTATTATTACTGCTTTACCGCCACCCAGGTTCAGGCCGCTTATAGCTGCTTTGTAAGTCATACCACGGCTCAGGCGCAGGGCATCTATAATAGCATCTTCATGGCTATTGTAGTTCCACAGGCGGGTACCGCCCAGTGCAGGGCCCAGGGTTGTGTCATGAATCGCAATAATTGCATTTAGTCCGGAATGTGGGTCGTGGCAAAATACTACTTGCTCATGGCCCATCTGTTGCATGTTGTCAAAAACAGATTGCTGCATGAATGAAAAATTAGGCTGCAAACCTAAGCGATATTTTCTTTTTTCTACAGTTCATCACTAAATTAATACTTACATGCAGATTAAATAATATGAATCTTATTTTATTAGGTTTTAATGTTAGTTTTTAAGATAATAATTAATTGCAGGTTTATAAGCGCTCCATATTGCTTTTTATATTGTTTTGAATAATTTTGTTTTCCTTGGAAGGCTTTAATATTATGTCTATTTTTTATGTAAATTTGGTTTAGCCGACAATTATAAAAGTTAAACCGTTTTTACTATCTTGGGATGTGATTAATAATAACCTAAAGCTTCTATCGATTCATAAACATCTTATTAAATGAATAAAATTTACTTCAGGCACTCTCTGTTATTACTGCTTTCATTGGCACTGTTCAGTACCACGGCACGTTCGCAGGGCAAATGTGACACGTTAAACCTGCCTGCATCTGTGCATGCATGTAAGTACGATACGATGACCCTTAACCCTAATGTAAAAGGGCCTTATCCCATTGTTATTGCACAGTGGACGCCTGCCACGGGCTTGTCTGATGCTACTATACTTACACCCTTTCTTACTTTAGGTAGCTCGTCCATTACTTATACTTTGCAGGCCTATGCGTTAAAGCCGCCTACATTAGATACCAATGGCGATTTTAGTGCGGGAAATACTAAGTTCTCCAGTGGCTACTCATATATCACCACTACTCCTATATCTTCAGGCGATTATGCTATCGTAAAGGATCCCACTACTATTAGCGGCGCGTTCCCATTGATCACAGACCATACCAGCGGTACCGGAAATATGATGGTAGTAAAGGGTTCTACTGATCCTACCCAGACTTTCTGGTGTCAGACTATTAATAATATTACTCCATTTACCACTTATTACTTTAGTGCATGGGTGGCGCTTTTCGAAACTACAGATCCCGGTATAAAGCTTACTATCAATGGTGTTCCTATATCTACTTATGTAGTTTCTACTCCGGTTGGCAGCTGGGCCAAGTTTTCTGCTGTTTGGCAGAGTAATTCATCAGTCTCTGCTAGTATTTGTTTAAGCGATACTAATGCAGATCCTGCTGGTAATTCTTTCGCTATTGATGATATTGGTTTTAACGAACTCTGCAAGGTTACAGGTTCTGTCAGTGTTCAGGTGTCTCAATTTGCCCCGGCTATTGCTTCTGCTAAAGGCATTTGCAGCAAAACTGTAAATTTTACAGGTTCTGATTCTGTAAATACTAAGCTTACTTCTTATAACTGGACTTTCGGTGACGGCGGGTCAGATACAGGCACCCGTCCTACCTATAATTATACAGATACAGGCACCTACAGGGTTACGCTTATAGAAAAAGATTCTTATGGCTGCTCTGATTCTTCGCATATCAATCTTAGGATTAATACAGCAACCAATACCGTAAGGGGGTTTGGCGATACTACTATTTGTAAAGGCACTTATGTAGCATTAAATGCAAAAGGTGCTAAAACATACTCATGGTCGCCGGCAGATAGCCTTAGTGCTACTGACATACCTGATCCCCTTGCACATCCGTCTATTTCGTCTTTCTACGTTGTTACAGGTATTGACAGCAATAATTGTATAGGCTCAGATACCGTGGTAATAAACTTATTCCCTGCGCCTAAGCTTACTATTACGCCCGCTACTTCTCCGGTTATTACTTGCGAGAATAGTTCAGTGCAGCTATATGTAACAGGTGCGAGAAAGTTCATCTGGCAGCCGGGTACCTTGATGGATAGCAACACATCTTCGCATCCTATAGCTATGCCGCTTACCACTACTATGTTCTATGTTATGGGTAGCGATGGTAAAGGCTGCGAAGGTTATGATTCAATAAAAGTAGTAGTGCTCAGAGATTCTGCCTACATGCCAAATGCCTTCACACCAGATGGTGATGGCCTTAACGATGTTATCTTCCCTACACCATATTGCGATTTCATCTTCGAAAGCTTCAATGTGTACAACAGGTATGGCAACCTTATGTTCAGTACCACTAAATACAGAGACGGATGGGATGGTAAATTCAATGGTCAGCCTCAGCCTACGGATGTATATGTTTACTACATCACAGGTTACAGGATAGATCGTACCCCTGTCCTCATAAAGGGAAATATCACGCTACTTCGATAAGTTAGTAATTACAGTTTATATAAAGAGCGCTCTCAAAGCGCTCTTTTTTTGTACTCACAATATCCAACAAAAATGCCGCGCTGCACGAAGCAGCTGCGGCCTAAAGGCAAAAATGGAATATCTTATTGCAGCATAAAGTTTATGGGTACGCTGCAGTACACCTTCACCGCCACGCCATTTTGTTTCCCCGGCTTCCATTTCGGCATACTATTTATCACTCGTATTGCTTCCTCATCGCAGCCACCGCCTATTCCTTGCATCACTCTTGCGTCACTTACTGTACCATCCTCATTCACCACAAATCGTACTATCACTCTCCCGGTAATATTAGCACTCCTCGCAGCATCAGGGTAGCGTATATGGCCCACTATATAGTTATTAAAGTCCCCATTAAATTCCGGCATTTGTTCCACCCATGTCACTGGCTTAGCAGGACTGGGCGGTTGAATGCTACCCGTCACATTTTCTTTGCCTTTAACTATTGCATTCGCATCCGAGGTGCCGTCTTCAGTATAGGTACTGATCACAGCATCTTTTAGTTTATCATTAGTACTCAATAGCTCATCCGGTTTTACCATATCATTAGTTATTACAGGCTTGGTAAATGTCTCTGTATGAACTTTTATCTGGCTTGCAGTTGCCGGTGGTGGGGCCGGTGGTAAAATTCTGGGAGGTATTACAATGTTGGGATCTAAAATGATATCATGTTTAAATGCAGATAACAAGTTGTCATTGTGCTTATCATGATGCAAATAAGAATACACACAAAGTAATCCGGTTGCAAGTAGCGTGATCAGTGCTGCTTTTGTAGTTCGTTCGTTGTAATGTTTGCGCAGTTCATAACCACCATAGTTTTTATTCCGGCGATCAAATAGGATGTCAAGATAGTCGGCATGCAATAAGTGTTGTATTTCCATAGCTTCGTATTTACTATTAAGAAACAGTTTTCCATTTTTTCCATAATTGCCCCGAAATATTTTTAAGAACTTACCCTTGCGGATATATTCTTACAACGATGTATTGCAACCCTTTAGTATTGGCCTAAATAAAAAGAACGCCCCAATCAAGGCGTTCTCCAATTCTTTTTACAATTAGCTTACTAATCTTGTTGTTCACTCGCACGCATCTCCTTCCATTCATCTCTATGCTTTCTCAGAGGATGGTCTTTAGATTTATTAAAAACCATAGTGCCGTTCTCACGTCCTGCACGTCTGTTCTTCTGTTCATCTTTTGGCAGGTGCATTTCTTCCTGACAGCTTTCACTGCAGCAGCCTTCATACTTTGCAGCACATTCCTCGCATTGTATAAATAGCAGGTGGCAGCCATCATTTTTACAGTTAGTATGCGTATCGCATGGCTTACCACATATATGGCACTGTGCAATCACATCTTCAGTAATGCGCTCGCCCAATCTGTCGTCAAACACAAAATTCTTCCCTTTGAATTTTAAGGGCAGCCCTTCTTCTTTAGCCTTCCTGGTATATTCTATTATACCGCCCTCCAGCTGAAAGACATTCTTAAATCCATTATGCAGTAAATAAGCGCTTGCCTTCTCACAGCGTATGCCACCCGTGCAATACATTATTATGTTCTTGTCCCGCTTGTCGTTCAGCATATCCACAGCCATAGGCAGCTGGTCGCGAAATGTATCAGATGGTACCTCCAGTGCATTTTCAAAATGCCCTACCTCATATTCGTAGTGGTTGCGCATATCCACTATTATAGTATTGGGTTGCGCTGCCAGTTCATTAAATTCTTTTGCCTTCAGGTGTGTGCCCATCTTAGCAGGGTCAAAATTCGGGTCATCTATCCCATCAGCTACAATCTTTGGCCGCACCTTTATTCGCAGCACCCAGAAAGATTTGCCGTCATCATCCACAGCTATATTCATGCGTATACCATTCAGCGCAGGATCTGCCGCATATAGTGCATCTCTAAAGGCTTCGTAGTTACTTTCAGGCACACTTATCTGGCCGTTTATACCTTCATTGGCCACATATATGCGTCCGAAAACTTTTAGCTCGTAAAACGTCTTATAAAGTTCGTCTCGAAATGCAGCAGGTTCTGCTATCTGGAAATACTTGTAGAAGGAAACTGTTTTGCGCGGCTCTGTTTCGGCATACATGCGCTGTTTCAGCTCCTCATTAGATATCCGGTTGTGTAACACTGGCATGGTGTACCTTCCTTTTGTTTAATGAGATAATGAATAAAATTGCTGCGCAAAGGTACAATAATTGCAAAAAATGAAAAAGTAGCTGCCGTATTTTCTCTTATAGTTTGCTTACGCTACTTTTATTTTCAAATTGTTCCCGCATGTTGTCAGCCAAATATCCAGTATTGCTTATACTAAGCATCTTTATCTCATGCTTCGCCATTGCCCAGCCCCAGCCATTAAAAATAGAATCTGTAGATAACTTGTTCCTCAATAACAATGTTCATCTCGAGAGGGGCCTCAATTGCATGGTCATCACTAAAAAGATTGATTTCGATAAAACCTTCGGCTTCGCAAAAACAGAAACCAACACCATCAAAGTCCCCAATTTCGATTCTGTACAGGTATTAATGATTGCGCTGCCAGCAGACAATCACGATGCAGTATTAACTTTCATAAGCGCCACAAGGGCAGGGGAGGTCGTGGAAGTTTATTGCAAAGTGCAGAAGAAAAATTATCCGCTTACATATACTGCAGAGCATATCGCGGTAGTCAGCATTCCCCGCATCAAAGGCGTAAACACCATCAACTTCTACGAAGGCCACAGAAAAGTAAGATCAGTAAAGTTGAAATAAACGGTAATGTCTTGCTAATTAAAACTTACAGCCACCTCAGCGGGTTTCTCTTCCGCATCAGTATATAGCGCTTCATATTCATCCAGAAGGCCAGCACCATATATATTATTATCGGCGAGCCCATAGTAAGGAAGGAAATGTATATAAACCACAGGCGTATGCGCGCGCTGGCCACACCCAGTTTTTCACCTATAGCAGTGCACACGCCAAAGGCTTTCCACTCTATAAAGTTCTTAATGTTGTACAATTGTTTCTGCATAGCGGATAGTAGTAAAGTTACTGAATTACAGCAGCTTTTGCAATAGACTGCTGCACACTTAAAAAGTTTATTTAACAAAAATGTAAAAGCCCGTCGCGCATTGCGCAACGGGCTTTTTAAGTAATATCAATTACGCAGTAGCTTTAGCTGCAAACTGCTGACGGATCACGTTAAGCGCACCACCTGCTTTAAACCATTCTATCTGTTGGTTATTGTAAGTATGGTTCACCAGTATCTCATCATTTGTACCATCTTTATGGTGCAGCACTACAGTCAGCTGCACGCCGGGTGCAAACTGTGTAAGGCCGATAATGTCTATTCTGTCATCTTCCTGTATTTTATCATAGTCTGCTTTATCGGCAAATGTCAGCGCCAGCATACCTTGTTTCTTCAGGTTGGTTTCGTGTATGCGTGCAAAGCTCTTTACCAGTATCGCACGCACGCCCAGGTGGCGTGGCTCCATAGCTGCGTGTTCGCGGCTGCTGCCTTCACCATAGTTTTCGTCACCTACTACTATGCTGCCTATGTGTGCTGCCTTGTATGCGCGCTGCACAGCAGGCACTTCGCCATATTCGCCGGTCAGTTGGTTCTTCACTTTATTAGTCTCCATGTTGAAGGCATTTATAGCGCCTATCAGCATGTTATTGCTTATGTTGTCCAGGTGACCACGGTATTTAAGCCATGGGCCAGCCATAGATATATGGTCGGTAGTACACTTGCCGTATGCTTTTATCAGTAGCATCAGGCCGGTCAGTGCAGTACCTTCCCATGCTGCAAACGGATGCAGCAGTTCCAGGCGGTCGCTATGCGGGTTCACTATTACAGATACCTTGCTGCCATCAGCCGCTGGTGCCTGGTAGCCGGGGTCATCTACAGCAAAGCCGCGTGGAGGCAGTTCAAAACCTTTAGGTTCATCAAGTGTCACTTCCATGCCGTCCTTATTCACCAGCTTATCCTTTAGCGGGTTAAAGCTCAGCTTACCTGCTATTGCCAGCGCAGTCACTATCTCAGGCGATGCCACGAAAGCATGTGTGCTCGCTAAGCCATCATTACGCTTTGCAAAGTTCCTGTTGAATGATGTAATGATAGTGTTCTTGCGGGTAGGGTCATCTATGTGGCGTGCCCATTGTCCTATGCATGGTCCGCAGGCATTAGCCAGTACCTTGCCGCCCATCCTGTCAAATGTATCCAGCATACCATCACGGCCTATGGTAAAGCGCACCATTTCAGAGCCAGGTGTTATTGTAAACTCGCTCTTTGCTACCAGTCCTTTTTCCATCGCATTTTGTGCTATGAAGGCAGAGCGGCTTATATCTTCGTAAGATGAGTTGGTGCAAGAGCCTATCAGCGCTACTTCCACTTCATCAGGCCAGCCGTGTTCTTTCACAGCAGCAGCCATCTGGCTTATTGGTGTAGCAAGGTCCGGTGTGAATGGGCCATTTATATGTGGCTCCAGTTCATCCAGGTTTATTTCTATCAGTTGGTCAAAGTATCCTTCAGGTTTTTCATACACTTCTTTGTCAGCACGCAGGTTTTCCTGTACGCCGTCAGCCAGTGCAGCTATTTCTTCGCGGCCTGTAGCACGCAGGTAGTCAGCCATTTTCTTGTCGTAGGCAAACAGTGAGCAGGTTGCACCTATCTCAGCGCCCATGTTACAGATGGTGCCTTTACCGGTACAGCTCAGTGATTCTGCACCTTCGCCAAAGTATTCTACTATAGCACCCGTACCGCCTTTCACGGTTAGTATGCCGGCTACTTTCAGTATTACGTCTTTTGCTGATACCCAGCCATTCAGTTTTCCTGTCAGCTTCACGCCTATCAGTTTAGGCATTTTCAGTTCCCATGGCAGCCCGGCCATTACGTCAACTGCATCAGCACCGCCCACACCTACAGCTATCATACCCAGGCCACCGGCATTAGGGGTATGGCTATCGGTTCCTATCATCATACCACCGGGGAAAGCATAGTTCTCAAGCACTACCTGGTGTATGATACCAGCACCGGCACGCCAGAAGCCTATACCATATTTATTAGAGATGGAAGCAAGGAAATCATATACTTCTTTATTTGTGTCCACAGCAGTTGCCAGATCTTCTACTGCCCCTACTTTAGCCTGTATCAGGTGGTCGCAATGCACTGTGCTTGGCACAGCTACTTTGCTGCGTCCGCAGGTCATAAATTGCAGTAGCGCCATTTGTGCAGTAGCGTCCTGCATCGCCACGCGATCGGGTGCAAAGTTTACGTAGTCCTTACCACGCACATAGGCCTGTTCCGTACGGTCATGCATGTGTGAGTAAAGGATTTTTTCCGCCATAGTCAGTGGGCGGCCAAGTAAAGTACGTGCTTCGTTCACCTTGGCAGGCATCTGCGCGTAAACTTTCTGAATGAGGTCAAGATCAAATGGCATTTCTATGAAAAATTTGAATTAGTTATAAAGATTTCAATGAACTTCCGATTAAAAATTCGCTGCAAAATTATTCAAAATGGCAGACAATAAGAAATATATAGCCAAATGTTCAGGAAACTTCGGTATATAACTACCAACCCACCCCTGGTTTTCGTAACACAAGGTTAACTCCATAATCAGAAGCTGAAGAATTAAATCGTCATTAAAATATCCAGATTTTTTAATGATCCTATTTCCATTCTTTATTTTTTAATATTAATTTTATGTTATATACTATTTAGCTGCTATTACTATTGTATGAAAAAATATTACACCTTTTTTATACTGCTTATTGCCCTTATTGCAAATTCAAAGA
>JAFDXS010000530.1 GCA_018267795.1 Bacteroidota bacterium
AGGGCAGGGGTGGGGTGGTAGCTACTGCCAGTTACGAGGCACGCAAGTTTGGCATCCGTTCTGCTATGGCTTCAAAGCGTGCGCAGCAACTTTGTCCCCATGTCATATTTGTCCGTCCACGCTTTGATGCGTATAAAGAAGCCTCAGAAAAAATAAGGGAAATATTCCATCGTTATACAGATCTCATAGAGCCGCTATCGCTGGATGAAGCTTACCTGGATGTGACGGAAGATAAGTTGAACATCGGGTCAGCACTTGAGATTGCTAAACAAATAAAAAAGTCAATAAAAGAAGAGTTGAATTTGACAGCCTCCGCTGGTGTATCCATAAATAAGTTCGTAGCTAAAATAGCCTCAGATCTCAACAAGCCCGATGGTCTTGCATTTATCGGCCCATCGTCCATAGAAGATTTTATGGAGAAGCTACCTGTAGAAAAATTCTTTGGCGTAGGCAGGGTGACGGCTGAGAAGATGAAGCAAATGGGCCTGCATACAGGTGCCGATTTAAAAAAGCTTAGCGAAGGTGAACTTACTATCTACTTCGGGAAGGTTGGCAGGTTTTACTACAGGATAGTGAGAGGCATTGACGATCGCCCGGTAAATCCCAATCGCGAGACGAAATCCCTCGGAGCTGAAGATACTTTCTCCTACGACCTTACCACAGTAGAAGAGATGAATGCAGAGCTGGACAGAATTGCTGAAATAGTGCATAATCGCCTGGTGAAATATAACCTTAAAGGGCGCACTATCACCCTGAAGATTAAATACAGCGATTTCAGGCAAATTACCAGGAGTTTGTCTTTACCTGCATTTGTAAACGATCTTCAGCTTATTGCTAATACCGCTAAGCAATTATTGTCTGCTACAGATTTGAAGGATGTAAAAGTGCGTTTATTAGGCATTTCACTTTCAAACTTTCCTGATGAATTGCCTGATATTAAAGGCCCCTCAGAGCAGCTTAAATTATTTTAGTGTTGTCCGAAAAGCGCTGCAGGTTAAATTTTTCGTAATTTGTTTTGTTCTATCTCATTGTAATGAAGCGGTTTGTACTCTTATTTATACTTATAATCCTTCCCGGTGCCTGTTTTACCTCCTACGGGCAGCACTTTGGCTTACCCGAGGATTTAAAGGTCAATAAGCACGCCGATTTTTCGCAATACAGTCAATATATTTTACCGGCAATAAATTACCTGGAAACAACCCCGCTTAGTGCAGATAAGAAAAAGCGGTACCAGACTGATAATTTCATCATCTTCTGGCTGGAAAGGAACCCCGATATCACACTCAGTGTTCCCGATTATGTAATAAACCTGCAAAGTATAAATAATGAGTTTCTGTTCCTCTTTATGTCCGGCTGGATAAAACACGTATTGCTGGAAAAAGACCACACTTATCTGAATTGCAATTTGGCGGGACTAACGTCTGTGTTAAACTACTACAAATCAGGCATGGGCATTAGTAAAAATGAATACCTTGATGAGCTGGTAAAAATACAAAATGAAGGGCGCCTAAAAGACCTATTCGATTCGAGCAATGTAACAAAGAACACTATTCTATATTTTAAGCCGCCCTACAAAAAGCATTCTTTCCGTTACGATGAAAATTATTTCGATTTTCATTTCTACTGCATCAATCTTATTCATCCCAAAAGTATCAAGTACCGTTACATGCTGGATGGCTACTATGCCGGCTGGATAAATACAATAGACGAAGATGTTACCTACCCCCGTTTGCCTCCAGGTAACTATACTTTCAGAGTACAGGCTTCAGCAAGCGATAATTTTGATCATCCGCTCGAGAGTACTTATTCGTTTACGGTCCGTACGCCTTTGTGGAAGCAGAATTGGTTTATTGCATTGGTATTGCTGACGGGTATCTTGCTTGTGTACCTATATATCAAACAACGTGAAGCCGGGCAAAGAAAGATAGCGGCATTGAAGCAGGAACGAATAATGTTCGAGTATGAGCATCTGAAAAGCCAGGTCGATCCCCACTTCTTATTTAATAGCCTCAATACGCTTACCAATCTTATTGCTAAAGATCAGCAGAAGGCAATAGATTACACGGAGCACCTCTCGGAATTGTATCATAATATCCTTGTCTATCATGATAATGATTTCGTTTTGCTTGCCGAGGAGTTTTCTATACTAAATTTATATATTACAATACAGAAGGGAAGATTTGGGAAGGCTCTGCAGCTAGATGTCAATATACCCGAATATGTTATGCGCAGTAAGAAAGTGGTGCCATTAGCATTGCAGCTGTTATTAGAAAATGCTATTAAGCACAATGTAGTATCAGCTTCGCACCCATTAGTT
>JAFDXS010000531.1 GCA_018267795.1 Bacteroidota bacterium
TTTCTACCTACACAGGCGGTAGTAACCAGGTTTCATTTTGGTTTTACTATACCGGCGGTAGCGATAGGGTAGATGTATATATTAATACATCTGCTGCTTCTTCAGGCGGTACACTCTTGGCCTCTATTTATGGCTATAGCCCCGGGGCCTCAGGCTGGAAGCAATATACCTATACGCTGCCCACCAGCTACAGCAGCTCTTCAAGTGTGTATGTGATTTTCAAGGGTGTTTCTGCCTACGGCTACGATCTGCTTTTAGACGATGTGTCTGTAGATCATATACCTGCATGTAGTGGTGCTGCATCTATTGCTATCTCATCAGTTTCCAGGGTGTGTGCGGGTAATTCATTTACATTGTCTGCTACCACTACGCCTTCACTTATTTCTGGTGTGGCATTCCAGTGGCAATCCAGCAGTTCTGCTACCGGCCCCTGGACATCTATATCAGGCGCTACTAACACTACTTATACTACTTCCATTACAGGTACTACATACTATCGTTGTGTAGATACTTGCCGTAGTGTAGGTGCCATATCTATTTCTAATGTAGATACTGTAAGCTTAAATATTGCAGCACTTTGCCCTTGCAATCCTTCTTACTACTATCCTACTTATTATGGCATTGCAGCTTGCTCTTATAATATTACCAACTTTACCTGCACGGGTACATCACCTTCTTCCATTAGCGATGGCTTCCTGTCATGCGGTGGTTCTGGTTCGGCTAGCTACAGCGGTTATTACGACAGGACCTTCGATACTGTAAAATTGACACAGGGTGGTACCTACGGAGGTAATATCAACTTTAGCTATGGTTATTATTCCGGTTACGGAATCTGGATAGATTATAATGATGATGGTACTTTCTCATCTTCCGAGTTAATGGTATTCAACCAAAGGGGTAGTGCAGGTGGGTTGCCTACCACTTATAGTATGGGTATACCTATCACAGCTGCTACTGGACCGCATCGTATGCGCGTACGTTACGTATATACAGGTTCCAGTATCACAGCTACGCAGAGTTTCCGTAATACTATCGATCCGTGTGTGCTTAGTACTTCTTCCCCTACTTGTTGCGATTATTATTATGAAGGCGCTGCACGCGACTATGTTGTTAATATATTACAGGCACCACCATGTAGTGGCACACCTTCAGCCAGTATTACTCCGGTCGGGCCGCAGACATTATGCTCAGGCGTTTCAGATACTTTGACCGCTGCACTAACTATTCCGGTAGCTGGGCTTACTTATCAATGGCAGTCATCTAATACAGGTGGTGTTAGCTGGACAAATATTTCCGGCGCTACTAACAGAAGTTACATTTTTACCGTTACTTCTTCGTTATGGTACCGTTGCGTAGTAACCTGTTCTAATAGTGGCTTGTCTGCTAACTCTAATATTACTATCGTAAATCTTAAAGCAGTTTGTCCTTGTACACCTACATATTATTATGGCTCGCCGTCATCTTCCTATAATATGTATCATGTTACAATAAACGGGTATTCTGGTTCTACCATAAATGATAACGTACCTACAAGCACTGCCACTGGCTATTCAGACAGAACAGCTGTTGTAGCACCGCTAAATGTATTACAGGGCGGTAGTTATACAGGCACCTTATCTTTCCACTACTATTACCAGTCGGCTGCAGTATGGATAGACTTTAATGACGACGGTACTTTCTCATCAAGCGAATTGATGGCAGGGCCTACAACCTCTACGTCCTGTTGTTCTTATATCACCACGCGAAATATTACCTTGAATATCCCTGCAGCAGCAGCCACCGGACAACACCTTATGCGTGTCCGCGATGTCTATATTTGCTGTAGCACACCTGGCTCCATAGATCCATGTACTGTTGGCTCTACATATTATTATGGTAACACGGCAGATTACCTGGTTAATGTTCAGAGTTCTGAACCTACACCTACGCTTAGTGCAACTATGCAAAATTTGTGTGGCGGCAATACCATATCAATTACGGCATCTACCACAGCTACAGGTACACTTACCTACAACTGGACAGGTCCTAATGGTTTCGTTTCCAGTACCTCAACAGCCGCGAGCTCTAATACAATAAATATAACAGGTGCTTCTTTTGCCAATAGTGGTGTTTACACAGTTCGTGTCACTTCCTCTACCGGTACTTCATCACCTGCTACCGATACGGTATATGTATGGCCTTACCCTGTGTTTACATCAGGCAATCCATCTAATAATTCTCCTATTTGTACTCCTGCCCCATTAATGTTAAGCGGCTACGCAGATCCTGCGAATGCTACATGGAGCTGGACAGGACCGCTTACATATACTTCTACT